>NZ_JBEUPA010000251.1:0-6943 GCF_040492065.1 Actinomadura sp. NPDC000929
GAGCGGCTCGGCGGCGACGGTGCGCACGGGCGCGGCCGCGACGGCGGCGCGCACGGCGGCGTCCAGCGCCGGGTCGGGCCCGGTGGACAGCGGCACCACCACGGCCGCGAGCTCGTCGCCCTGCTGCCGGATCGAGGCGAGCACGGCGTGCAGGCTCGCCTTGTCGCCCTCCAGGTGCCCGACGTGGGCCGGCTGTCCGGTGTGCTCCAGCTCGACGAGACGGGCGAGCTCGGCGGCGAGGTCGGTGCCGGCCCGCCGGGCGGGTCCGGGGACGGCGAGGACGAGCGTGGGGGATCCGGGGGGCAGCAGGAAGGATTCGTCGCCGCGGTGACGGCCGCCGCGGGGTGTGCGGCGCCGTCGCGACGGCAATGCCTCGGATGCCTGGCTTTCGGGACTCACGGCGGGCATCGTAACGCCCTCCGGCCCGGGAGCCGTCCTCCCGGCCCGGCCGTCGTCGTTGCCTGTAGGAATCGCTGATCTCCTTCCCGGACCGGTCGCGGCGCGAGCGGTGGTGAAGAAGCAGAGTATGGCGCATTGTCGCTGAGCGACAGGGGGAAATGAAGCAAATTGTCCGGATTTGCCGCTATCCACTTGCGCCGGGTTCGACAAGATCGTCTTGCCTCCGCACATCGCCGCAGGTGGCAAGGAATTACGGCAATACGGCCGAATGCCGTCAAAGGGGTTGCGGGAGCGTTGCCGGCGGCCTTTATGATCCAGGGGCCCTCCGTGCCGGAACGTTCGAGGTCACATGAAATCCCCCCGTAGGCGGTCGATCCGCTCGAAGGTCACCGCGCTGCTGCTCGTGCCGCTGCTCTCGCTCGTGGCGCTCTGGGGATACGCCGCGATCGGCACCGGCCGCGACGCGCTGGCGCAGCGCCGCTACCACACCCTCGACCGCGTGTTCGCGCCGAGCGGCCAGGGCGTCCTGGTCGAGCTGGGCAAGGAGCGGCTGGCCTCGGCCGTGTTCCTCAGCACCCCGCGCCAGACCGCGGGCGGCATCCCGGCCGCCCTGGTGTCGCAGCGCACGCACGTCGACGCGGCCGTCGAGAACTTCCGCCGCAAGGCCACCTCGGCCGCCGCGCTCAGCGCCACCAACGCCGAGATGGAGTCCCGCGTCGCCGCGGTCCTGCGGGCGCTCGGCGGGCTCGGCGGGCTGCGCGCCGCGGTGGACGCCCGGTCCGTCGACCGGTTGGCCGCGGTCAACGGGTACGGCACGATGGTCGACAACATGCACCGGCTCTACGACAGCCTCGTCGCCATCGACGACGCCGCGCTCTACGACTGGACGCAGTCCACCCGGCACGCCGGCCGCGCCATGGAGCTGCTGCAGCGCGAGAACGCGCTGGTCGCCGGCGCGTTCATCACCAGGGGCCGGATGACGGCGGCCGAGCACCGCGTGTTCGTGGAGATGGTCGGCGAGCAGCGCTGGCAGTGGACCAAGCAGCGCTCGCTGCTCGACCCGCTGGTCTACCGGACCGGCACCGCGCAGGTCTTCGCGTCCCCGCAGTACCAGACGTTCAAGGCGATGGAGGACCGGATCGCCGACGCCGACCCGCGCCGGCCGATCCCCGTCCAGCCCGCCGAGTGGCAGCAGACGGCGCAGCCGCTCGTGCTGTCGGTCAACACGATGGTGCTCGGCAACTCCAGGCGCGCCGGGGAGCACGCCGACGAACTCGGCCGCGAGGCCTACCTCCGGCTCGCCGCCGTCGGCGGCCTCGGGCTGCTGTCGATCCTGCTGTCGGTGCTGCTGTCGCTGCGGTTCGCGCGCGGGTTCGTCCGCGAGCTGGTCGGGCTGCGCGGGTCGGCCGAGGAGCTGGCCGAGCAGCGGCTGCCCGGCATCGTCGAGCGGCTCGGCCGCAACGAGAGCGTCGACGTCGCCGCGGAGGCCCCGCCCCTGGACGCCGGCCGGACCGCCGAGGTCGCCCGGCTGGCCGAGGCGTTCGCCAAGGTGCAGCGGACCGCAGTCGACGCCGCCGTCGGCCAGGCCGAGCTGCGCGCGGGCGTCAGCCGCATCTTCCTCAACATCGCCCGCCGCAACCAGTCGCTCCTGCACCGCCAGCTGACGCTGCTGGACGGCCTGGAGAGCCGCGCCGAGGCCGACGACCTCGAGGACCTGTTCCGCATCGACCACCTCACCACCCGCATGCGGCGGCACGCCGAAAGCCTGATCATCCTGTCCGGCGCGACGCCGGGCCGCGGGTGGCGGCGGCCGGTGCGCTTCGCCGACGTGCTGCGCGCCGCCGTCTCGGAGATCGAGGACTACACCCGCGCGACGGTGCTGACCGACTCCGAGGACGGCCTGGTCGGCGCGGCCGTCACCGACGTCGTGCACCTGCTGGCCGAGCTGATCGAGAACGCGGCGGCGTTCTCCCCGCCCAACACCGAGGTGCGGGTGATGGCCGAGCGGGTCGGCACCGGGTTCGCGGTGGAGGTCGAGGACCGCGGCCTCGGCGTGCGGCCGGAGCAGCTCGCCGAGGCCAACCGGCGGCTCGCCGAGCCGCCCGAGTACGACCTGGTCGACACCGACCAGCTCGGGCTGTTCGTCGTCGCGCGCCTGGCCGCCCGCCACGAGATCACCGTGACGCTGCACCGGTCCCCGTACGGCGGCGTCACCGCGATCGTCCTGTTCCCGCACGAGCTGGTGGTGCCGGCCGAGGAGATGGCCGCCGGGACGGCGCCGCCCGCGGACGGGCCGCGGGACGAGCCCGCCGCCCTGACCGGGACCGCCGTCGACGGCCCCCCGGAGGGGGAGCCGATGCTCATGGCCGCGCCCGTCCCCGACGGGGTCGTCCCGCTCCGCGACCCCGGCGCCCCGCAGGATCTTCCCGCCCTTCCCGCCGACGGCCGGGACCCGTGGCAGCGGAACGCTCCAGGGCACCTGGAGGGCGCCGGCGGCCACCTGGAGGCGCCGCCCGCGCTGCCCGCGCTCACCGGCCCCGCGGCGCCCGCCGCGAGCCCGGCGCCCGCCGAGCCCGCCGCGCCGTGGGGCGTCCCGGACCGGCCGGCGCCCGCCGCGCCGCCGCGTCCCGCCCCGAACCCCTGGTCGGACGACGCCCACCCGCCGGCGCCCGAGGGCCCCGGCGGCGGCGCCGAGAACACCCCCGAGGCCGCCGGTGAGGACTGGCAGCCCGCGGGGACCCACGCCGGGTTGCCCCGCCGCGTCAGGCAGAGGAACCTGGCCCCGCAACTGCGCGACAGGCCCCCGTCGCCACCGCCGTCCGGCGGTGGCGCGACCGGGGCCGTCGCACGCTCGCCCGAGGAGGCACGCTCGCTGATGGCATCGATACAGCAGGGATGGCGGCGCGGACGCGCGTCCGACATGGGGGATGAGGGGACCCGATGATGCACAACACCGTGACCGGTGAGTTGAACTGGCTGCTCAACGACTTCGCCCAGCGGGTCACGACGGTGCGGCAGGCGGTGATCCTGTCGCGCGACGGGCTGGCCGTGGCCGCCTCCAACGAGCTCGCCCGCGAGGACGCCGAGCACCTGTCGGCGCTGGCGTCCGGCGTGCAGAGCCTCGCGCGCGGCGCCGGGCGGCACTTCGCGGGCGGCAACGTCCGCCAGACCATCATCGAGATGGACGCGCTGCTGCTGTTCGTGACGGCGGCGGGCGACGGCACCTGCCTGGCGGTGCTCGCCGAGGCGGAGGCCGACGCCGGACTCGTCGCCTACGAGATGGCGGTGCTGGTCAAGCGGGTCGGCCAGCACCTGCAGGCGAGCCCGAGGTTCGGAGCGGAGGCGGGCGGTCAGGGGTTCGGAGGCGCCGGGGGGTCCGCGCCGCGGGGCTTCTGACCGATGACCCCGCCGGGAGAGCGCTGGCTGGACCGGGAGGCCGGTCCGCTCGTGCGCCCCTACGCGATGACGCGGGGACGGACCCGTCCCGAGGGCGCGGGCTTCGAGCTGATCGCGATGGTCGCGGCCACCGGCGTCCCCCCGGGCGACCGGCTGCGCTACAGCCCCGACCACGCGCGGGTGCTGCGCGGCTGCGCGCGGCCGGTGACGGTGGTCGACCTCGCGGCCGACCTCGGCCTGCCCCTCGGGGTCGTGCGGGTGCTGCTCGGCGACCTGCGGGACAAGGGGCTCATCGCGGTGGTGGACGAGGCGCGCCCGGCCGAGGGCCGGCGGCCCTCGTCCGGGGTGCTGAGGGAGGTGCTCAATGGACTCCGCGCGCTCTGACCGGGCGGCGGCCGGGCCGGGCTTCGGGGCCCGGCCGCCGGTCACCACCAAGATCCTGATCGCGGGCGGGTTCGGCGCGGGCAAGACCACCATGGTCGGCTCGGTCAGCGAGATCCGGCCGCTGCACACCGAGGAGCTCCTGAGCGACCGCGGGACCGGGGTCGACGACGTGGCGGGCGTCGCCGCGAAGGAGACCACGACCGTCGCCATGGACTTCGGCCGGATCACGCTCTCCGACCAGCTGCTGCTCTACCTGTTCGGCACGCCCGGCCAGGAGCGGTTCTGGTTCATGTGGGACGAGCTGGCGGCGGGCGCGATCGGCGCGGTCGTGCTCGCCGACACGCGCCGGCTGACCGGCAGCTTCCCCGCGATCGACTACTTCGAGCGCCGCGGCGTCCCGTTCGTGGTGGCCGTGAACTGCTTCGACGGCGAGCGGACGCACAGGCCCCGCGACATCGCCATCGCGCTCGACCTGGACCCCGGCGTCCCGGTGGTGCTGTGCGACGCGCGCCTCCGCGAGTCGTCCAAGGAGGTGCTCGTCGCGCTGATGGAGCACGTGCTGAGCTGGCCGGACGACGAGGACGAGGCGCCCGGCGGCCGGAAGGCCGATCATCGTGAACCCGCGACGTAGTAGGCTCCCGCACACCCCCGTACTCCACGCATCGGGAGGTTTCCCCCGCATGTCCCGCCCCCCAATGCCGACCGCGACACACGTGAGCAGGGTCCGCCAGCCGTGATGGGCCCCCGTTTCTCCTCCATCCGGGCGAGGATCAGCCTGCTGGTCCTCGTGCCGTTGCTGGCGCTCGCCTCGCTGTGGGTGTTCCTCACGGCCTTCACCTACGGCGACGCGAACCAGTTGCTGCGGAGCCGCGAGTTCCAGGAGAAGACCGTGCTGCCCACGCAGCACCTCATCGACGCGCTGCAGAAGGAGCGGCGGCTGACGATGGCCGAGCTCGGCGGCGCCCGCCTCGACGCCGGCGTGATGCGGACGCAGCGGCAGACCACCGACGACGCGGCCGAGAAGGTCCGCGAGGGCGCGCGCGACAAGGGCCTGCGGGGCTCGATCCTGCCCCAGGTCGCCGACCGGCTGGACGCCTTCGTGGAGCGGATCGACACGCTGCACGGCGTCCGCCAGGGCATCGACCAGCGCGTCTCCGACCGCGAGCGCGTCCTGAGCGAGTACAGCGGCATCATCGACGCGGGCTTCGCCATCTACAACGCGACCACGCCGGGGGACGGGTCCATCACCGCGCACGCCCGCACGCTCGCCTCGCTGGGCCGCGCCCGCGAGTTCATGTCGCGCGAGGACGCCCTGCTGTCCGGCGCGCTGGCCGCCGGGCACATCACGACCGCCGAGCGGGGGCAGTTCGCGCAGCTCGTCGGCGCCCAGCGGATGCTGTACGCCGACAACGCGCCCAACCTGCACCACGACTACGAACGCTACGAGCGGCTCGCGGCGTCCCCGCCGTTCGTCCAGCTGCGGTCGCTGGAGGACCAGGTCATCCGCGGCGCCGAGCCGCCCCGCGCCGCCGTGCGCACGACCCCCGAGGCGAGCACCCGGCCCGCCGCGGGGGCCCGCACCGGGCAGCCCGCCGCCCGCGCCCCGCACACGCCGGTCATCGAGCCCGCCATCTGGCGGTCGCTCGCCGACACCGTCAACGGCCGGCTGTTCGAGCTGGAGAACAGGGCCCTCGACGACGTCGTCGACCACGGCGAGAACATCGCGATCAGCGCCTTCACCCGCCTCGGCCTCGCCGGCGGCGTCGGCCTGCTCGCCATCGTGCTGTCGGCGCTGCTCGCGGTCCGGGTGTCGCGGCGGCTGCTGGAGGAGTGCCGCACGCTCGCCTCCGGCGTCGTGGACTTCACCCGCATGCGGCTGCCGCTGCTGGCCGAGCAGGTCCGTGCCGGCGCCTCCGTCGAGCCCGAGGCCGCGCCCGACATCGACTACCGCATCACCGAGATCCGGCAGATCGCCGAGTCCTTCGACCGCGCCCGCGAGGCCGTGCTCGTCGCCGCCGAGGGCGAGGTCGCGGCCCGGCGCGGCATCAGCGAGGTGTTCGTCAACCTCGCGCGCCGCAACCAGGCGCTGCTGCACCGGCAGCTCAGCCTGCTCGACACGATGGAGCGCCGCACCGAGGACCCCTCGGAGCTGTCGGACCTGTTCCGCCTCGACCACCTCGCGACGCGCATGCGCCGGCACGCCGAGGGCCTGGTCATCCTGGCGGGCAAGACCGCCGGGCGCGGCTGGCGCCGTCCCGTCCCGCTGGTGGACGTGGTGCGCGGCGCCGTCGCCGAGGTCGAGGACTACCCGCGCGTGCGGGTGCAGCCGCTGCCGCGCGTCTCGCTGCTCGGCTCCGCCGTCGCCGACGTCATCCACCTGCTCGCCGAGGTGGTGGAGAACGCCACCACGTTCTCGCCGCCGCAGTCGCCGGTGCGGGTCAGCGGCCACGCGGTCGCCAGCGGGTTCGCGATCGAGGTCGAGGACCGCGGCCTCGGGATGACGGAGGAGGCGCTGCGCAGGGCCAACGAGCGGCTCGCCCACCCGCCCGAGTTCGACCCGTCCGACAGCGCCCAGCTCGGGCTGTTCGTCGTCGCCCGGCTGGCGCAGCGGCAGGACATCACCGTCACCCTCCGCCCGTCCCCGTACGGGGGGACGACGGCGATCGCGCTGATCCCGAGCTCGCTCATCGTGGAGAGCGCCGAGCCGGAACCGGCCGTGCGCCGCGCCACCGGCCCCATGCAGAAGCTGCCGAGCGCCGCCGCG
>NZ_JBEUPA010000252.1:0-6633 GCF_040492065.1 Actinomadura sp. NPDC000929
GCGGGGGGGGTGCGGGGGGGGGGGTGGCGCCGTGTGTGGCTGGGGGGGGGCGGGGGGGGGCGGGGGGGGGGGCGGGCGGGGGGGGGGGGGGGGGGGCGCCCCCCCCCCCCCCCCGCCGCGGCCGGGGATTCAGCCCTTCCGTAGGGCGGCGAAGAAGGTGCGCAGGTCGGAGGTCACCGCTTCGGGGACCTCCAGGGAGGCGTAGTGGCCGCCGGTGGGGAACTCGCTCCAGTGCACGATGTTGGTGTTGTCGCGTTCGGCGAGGGAGCGGATGGTCTGGAAGTCGTCGGCGAAGACCGCGACGCCGGTCGGCGCGGTGTTGATGGCCGGTTCGGCGCCGGAGTGCGCCTCGGCGTAGTGGTAGCGGCCCGCGGTGGCCTGGGTGTTGGTGAGCCAGTACAGCGTGACCTGGGTCAGGATCTGGTCGCGGGTCACCAGGCTCGTGCCGTTGCCGAAGGAGTTGAACAGCTCGCTCCAGGCCAGCTGGCCGACGGGCGAGTCCGCGATGCCGACCGCGACGGTCTGCGGGCGAGAGGCGTTGATCGCGTTGTAGCCGCCGACCGACTGGAACCACTGCATGTGCTCCAGCGCCGCGTACTCCTTGGGGCCGAAGCCGGCGAACTCGTCCGGGTCGCCCGAGGGGAAGGAGAACAGCTGCAGGACGTGCATGCCGAGGTATCCGGGCGGCTTCAGCAGTCCGAGCTCGCGGGAGATCATGGTGCCGGCGTCGCTGCCGTGCGAGCCGTAGGTCTCGTAGCCGAGCCGGCGCATGAGGGCGTCGAAGGTGCGGGCGACGCGCGCCATCGTCCAGTCCCCGTCGGACAGCGGGGTGCTGAAGCCGAAGCCGGGGATCGAGGGGACGACCACGGAGAACGCGTCCTCGGCCCGTCCGCCGTGCGCGACCGGGTCGGTGAGCGGGCCGATCATGTCGAGGAAGTCCACGAACGAGCCGGGGTAGGTGTGGATGAGCAGCAGGGGGGTGGCGTCCGGCTCGGCGGAGGGGACGTGGATGAAGTGGACCTCCTGGCCGTCGATCTCGGTGAGGTAGTGCGGGAACTCGTTCATCCGCGCCTCCTGCTCCCGCCAGTCGAAGCCGTTGCGCCAGTGCTCGACGGTCTCGCGCAGGTAGCTGTTCGGCGTGCCGAGGTCCCAGTTGTCGACCGCGGCGGGGCGGGGCAGCCGGGTGTTGGCCAGCCGCAGGGCGAGGTCGTCGAGCTCGGCCTGCGGGATCTCCACGCGGAAGGGGCGGATCTCGGCGGAAGCGGACTTCTTCGTCGTCGTCATGGCTTCACAGTAGAACCCATATAGGAAGATTCGATTCCTAATGGTGCGGCATCATGCAGGTCATGCTGGAAACTTCCGCGAGACTCCTCGCCCTGCTCTCACTCCTGCAGTCGCGACCGTCCTGGCCGGGCTCTGAGCTGGCCGAACGCCTCGGCGTGAGCAGCCGCACGATCCGCAACGACATCGGGCGGCTGCGCGAGCTCGGCTATCCCGTGGAGGCCACGCGCGGCACGACCGGCTCCTACAGCCTCGGCGCCGGCACGAAGCTGCCGCCGCTGCTGGTGGACGACGAGGAGGCCGTCGCCATCGCGATCGGACTGCGCGCCGGAACCGGCATCAGCGGCATCCAGGAGAGCAGTGCCCGCGCCCTCGCCAAGCTGGAGCAGGTGCTCCCGCACCGGCTGCGCCGCCAGGTCGCGGCGATCCACGAGTCCACCTCCCAGGGGCCCCACAACACCGCCTCCAACGTCGAGGACCCCGAGGTCGACGCGGCGGTCCTGGCGCAGATCGCCACGGCCGTCCGCGACCACGAATGGTTCCGCTTCGACTACACCACCGGGCCCGACGAGCGGGAGGGCGAGCTGCCCTCGGGCACGGCGGCGACGTCGGGGCCCAAGCTCGTGGAGCCCTACCGGCTCGTCAGCTGGACGCGCCGCTGGTACCTGGTCGGACGCGATCCGCAGGCCGGCACCTGGGCGACGTTCCGGGTCGACTGGATCACCCCGCGCATGCCCACCCACCGCGTGTTCACCCCCACCCCGTTGCCCGGACTCGACTACACCAGCTTCGTCCTGCGCGACGTCGCCTCGACGGGCTGGAAGGTGCACGCCCGGATCACCGTGTTCGCCCCCGCGGAGGAGGTGCTGTCGCGCATCAACGCCACCGTCGGCGTGGTCGAGTCGGTCAGCGACGAGAAGTGCGTGCTCGTGACGGGAGCCGACAGCCTGGAGACCATCGCGGTGTACATCGGCATGCTCGGACTCGACTTCGAGGTCACCGGACCCGCCGGTCTCGTCGACCACCTCGCTGTCCTGGGCGAACGCTACCTGCGCTCGATCGGCAGGATGAGCAGGAGCCGCGAGGCCGAGGGCGGCGGTGATGCGGGCTCGGTTCGGCCGGGTAGGCCGTCGTAGGACAGGCCGAAGTCGGCAAGGTGCCGGCAGCGCGGACGGCACGCATGGCCGTCCGCGCTCTCCCGCGGGCTCAGGCTTCGGCGGTGCGCTTGGGCAGCTTCCAGCCGGGGCGGGGGAAGTGGCACGTGTAGCCGTTCGGGTACTTCTGCAGGTAGTCCTGGTGCTCGGGCTCGGCTTCCCAGAAATCGCCGGCGGCCGTCACCTCGGTGACGACCTTGCCCGGCCACAGGCCGGAGGCGTCGACGTCCGCGATGGTGTCCTCGGCGACCTTCCGCTGCTCGTCCGATGTGTAGAAGATGGCGGAGCGGTAGCTCGTGCCGATGTCGTTGCCCTGCCGGTTCACCGTCGTGGGGTCGTGGATCTGGAAGAAGAACTCCAGCAGCGCCCGGAAGTCGGTCAGGTCGGGGTCGTAGACGACCTCGATGGTCTCGGCGTGGGACCCGTGGTCGCGGTAGGTGGCGTTGGGCACGTCGCCGCCGCTGTAGCCGACCCGCGTGGAGACCACTCCGGGCTGCCGGCGGAAAAGCTCTTCCATGCCCCAGAAACAGCCGCCCGCGAGCAGGGCCCTCTCGGTTGCCATGTTCACTTCCCCCTCGTGTCCTTCGTCGCTCACTACAGCGGGCGTCGCAGCGGCCTTATTCCATGGGCCGCCCCTACCGCTGTTCGGCGAGCCACTGGTCGAAGGTGGTCGGCATGATGCGGGCGTCCGGGCCGGGCAGCAGCACGTTGCCCGCCGCCTCCGGGCTGAATATCGCCGACCACGTCGGCACCAGCTTCACCGTGCGGCCGCGCGCCTGGCCGGTGCGCCTGGCCATGTCGACCAGGTCCTGCGGTTCGGGCCCGGCGACATCGCGGTAACGCCCCCGCGGCCGGCCCGTCGCGATCTCGGCGAGCACGGCGGCCACGTCCGCGGGCGCGACCGGCCGCACCAGCAGGGGCGCGATCGCGGCGACGCCGTCCCGCTCGGTCCAGCTCGTCACCATCGCGGCGAAGTCGTGGAACTGCGTGGCCGGGACGATCGTCCACGGCACCGGACCGGCGGCCACCAGGCGCTCCTGCTCCCGTTTGCCGGCGTAGTGCGCGTTGCCCTCGATGCGGTCGACCCCCACGATCGACAGCAGCACGTGGTGACCGACGCCGGCCCGCTCCTCGGCGGCGAGCAGGTTGCGCGTGACGGCGCCGAAGTAGGCCACCGTCTCGGCCGGGTCGGCCGCGGTGCTGTTGGTGGCGTCGACGACCGCGTCGACGCCGGCCAGCACGTCGTCGAGGCCCTCGCCGGTCGTCAGGTCCACGCCGAGCGAGCGGCTGATGCCCACGACCTCGTGGCCGTCCCGCTGGAGAGCGGCGGCGGTGAGGGTTCCGATGTTCCCGGTCGCGCCGGCGACGGCGATCCGCATGGTGTCCTCCCATGTCCTGGCGGTCGAGCGAAGAGTATCATGGATAAAACAGATCCATGATATCTGCGATACGCTTCGGGTGTGAAACTGCCTGTTAGCACCGAATGGGTCCTGCACTGCGCGACCACGCTGGCCCAGCTGGATCCGGGAGTCAGCGCGTCGACGGCTCAGCTGGCGCAGTACTACGACCTGCCGGCGCCCTATCTCGCCAAGCAACTGAAGGCCCTCGTCAAGGCAGGCCTGCTCACCGCGACCGCGGGCCCGCGCGGAGGATTCCGTCTCGCGCGGCCGGGCTCCGAGATCACGCTCCTGCAGGTCGTCGAGGCCGTCGACGGCACGTCCTCACCGTACGAGTGCCGCGAGATCCGCCGGCAGGGCCGGGGAGCGCTGCCGGCCGCCGAGTGCCGGAGCACCTGCGTGCTCGCCGCGAAGATGGCGGACGCGCACCAGGCCTGGCGGGACAGCCTCTCCGGCGTCACCCTGGCCGACGTCCTCGACACCCTCCCGCCGTCGGCACCCTCCCGCACCCGGGCGCGCCTGGCGGAGATCACATAGCTCGGGAGGAGGCTTTCCGATCTCCGCTCGGGGGGCCTCCGGGCGTCATTAGGATCCCCTGGTGATCTTCAAACGATCGTTCGCGGGCGGCTGTCTGCTCGCCCTGCTCGCCCCCCTGGCGCTGGTCGGCGCACCCCCCGTCTCCGCCGATGACGGCGACCCCGCGGAGCCGCCCAAGGTCGAGCTGGTGCTCGACGTCAGCGGCTCCATGCGCGCCCGCGACATCGACGGGCTCAGCAGGATGGCGGTCGCGCAGCACTCCTTCGGCGCGGTGGTCGACTCCCTGCCCGAGGGGACGCAGCTGGGCATCCGCGTCCTCGGGGCGCGGCACCGGTTCCCCGGCAGCCCCAAGGCCGTCGGATGCACCGACACCCAGCAGCTCTCCCCGGTCGGCCCGGTGGACAAGGCGCGGGCGAAGGCGGCGATCGCGACGCTGCGCCCCACCGGCTGGACGCCGATCGGGCTCGCGCTCCGCGCGGCGACCAGGGACCTGGGCACCGGGGAGACGACACGAAGGATCATCCTCATCACCGACGGCGAGGACACCTGCTCGCCCCCCGACCCCTGCGAGGTGGCGCGCCAGCTCGCCGCCCAGGGCACGCACCTGGTCGTGGACACCCTCGGGCTGACCCTCAACGACAAGGTCCGGCAGCAGCTCACCTGCATCGCCGACGCCACCGGCGGGACCTACACCGCCGTCCAGCACCAGGAGGAGCTGACCGGCCGCCTCAACCAGCTCGTCCAGCGCGCCGGCACCACCTACAAGAGGACTCCGGAGAAGGTCGCCGGGACCGCGGGGTGCGCCGACGCGCCCACGCTCGCGCCCGGCGTGTACACCGACCGGGAGCGGTTCAGCGAGCACCGCTGGTACCGGGTGTCGGTGGCTCCGGGCCAGGAGCTGCGCGCCTCCGTCAGCGTCTCGCTCGACCGGACCCTGAACCCCGACCACGGCGTCCTGCTGCGCGCGGTGTCCGGGGCCGGGCAGGAACTCGTCCGCGGCACGGACGCGGGCAGCGGACGCACCGACGTGCAGTCCACCGGCCTGCGCTGGTCGGACCAGCGGACCGGGGCGGACGCCTCCGCCTCGCCGTCGCCGGACGGCGGTTCCGGCGGCACGCCGGTCTGCCTGGTGGTGAGCAACTCCTTCTCCGCCCCGCCCACGGTGCGGACGGCGCCCGGCATGCCGCTGGAGCTGACCGTCGACCTCGTGCCGTCCTCGGACACGCCGGGCGAACCGGACCTCGGCCGCGGCTGGCTGCTGCTGATCGTGCTCGCCGCGACGGGCCTCGTCGCCGGCCTCGCCACCGGATGGCTCGCCCGGTGGCGGGTGGCCGTCTGGAAGGAGAACTGACCATGCGCGCCTCCCTCCTCCTCGCGTCCGCGGCCGCCTGCGCCGTCCTGCCGGCGACCGCCGCGCCGGCCGCCGCGGCCCCCTCCCCGAGCCCGCGACCGACGATCGGCACCGCGGGAACGTCCTTCCTGACCGCGACCACCGTGGAACCCGGGCAGCCGGTCCGCGTGCCCGCCTCGACCGGCGACTACCTGTACTGGTCGTTCGCCGCCGCGGCCGGGCAGACCGGGCGGATCGCGGTGACGGTCGCGCTGCCCCCCGCGGCGAGCCGCCACGGCGCCGCGACGTACGGCATCGACGTCTTCGACGGGCTGCGCCGCCGCCAGGCGTGCACGGCCGGTCCGCAGAACGCGACGGCGGCGGCCGGGGCCGCGAGCGTCAGGCTCCGCTGCACGCTGCGGCGGGTCCGGGCGTGGGCCGAGCCGTGGTCCGACGACCCGCTGCCCGGCACCTACTACCTGCGGCTCGCGGCGAGCGGCCTGCCCGAGCAGGACCTCGGCCTGCCGATCCGGGCCGACGTGCGGATCAGCGCGAAGGACGGGGACGCCCGGCCCGCGGGCGCGAAACTGAAGGCGCCGCTGTCCCCGGCCGTCGACCCCGGGGCCACGCTCGCCCCGGGCGCCGCGCCGTCGGCGGGCCCCGTGGACTCGGCGCCGAAGCCGGCGGAGCGGGTCAAGGGCTGGTTCTCCTGGCCGTCCGGCCGGTGGTGGTGGACGATCGGCGGCGGCGTCCTCGCCGCCGTCATGTCCGTGGCGGGCTACAGCCTGACCCGGCATCCGCGCCGCTGGTTCTCCGCGCCGCGCTGACCGGTCCGGGCCGGGGCCGGGGGGGGCGGCGGGCGGACCCCCCCCCCCGGCCCCCGGCACGCCGGCGGGGGGCCCCCCGCGGGGCGGGGCCGGGGCGGCCCCCCCAC
>NZ_JBEUPA010000253.1:0-6469 GCF_040492065.1 Actinomadura sp. NPDC000929
CCGGTCGCGCGCGCGGTTGCGGGCCGCCGTGGTGAGCCAGGCGCCCGGGCGGCGCGGGACGCCGTCGCGGGGCCAGCTCGCCAGCGCGGCGGCGAAGGCGTCCTGCGCGCAGTCCTCGGCCAGGTCCCAGTCGCCGGTGGCCGCGATCAGGGTGGCGACGACCTGGCCCCACTCGTCCCGGTACGCCGCGTCGACGGCCGCCCGCACGCGGTCGCCGGGCGCGGTCATTCCCAGAGGGGGCGGATCTCGACGCGGCCCCAGCGCGCGTAGGGGTGGCCGGCGGCGATCTCGATCGCCTCGTCCAGGTCCGCGCACTCGATGATCAGCAGGCCGCCGACGAAGTCCTTGGTCTCGGCGAACGGCCCGTCGGCGACCAGGGTCTCCCCGTCGCGGACCCGAACCGTGGTGGCGTCCGCCACCGGCCGCAGCCGCGCGCCGAGGATCCTGGCGCCGCGCCGGTCCAGATCCGCGTGCCAGGCCTGGTGCCCCGGATCGGCCGCCAGCTCCTCGTTGCTCGGCGAGACCGACTCGTCGTCGCAGATCAGCAGCGCGTACCTCATGCACTGATTCTGCCCAGGGGGGCGACCCCCTGGAACCCCGTCTAGAGCCGGACGATCCTCACGCCACAGTGCGGGTGTGTTGTGTCCGTGCGGGTTCGCCGGTGTCGCTGCGGTCGCCCGGCTCGGCGGGTCGTGCGACCTCCAGGCGCCAGAACGCCTTCCGGCCACCCGACCCGCGCCCCGGCTCAGGCCCACTCCGAGAGCGTTGGACCTGCATGGTTCGCACCCTCTTGGGCTTGTGGCTCAGCCCGGGGCGCGGGCAGGCGCGTGGAGCGAGTGCAGCGAGCGCAACGCGCATGCCCGCCGACGCAGGCGACCGCAGCGACGCCACACCGGCCGTCACAGGCACAGCGAACCGCAACGGCGGCGTGAGGATCGCCTGCGTCGCGACGGGGGTTCCAGGGGGTCGCCCCCCTGGGCCAGCACGGCGTCAGCCCGTGTTCTGGAGGCCGGCGGCGACGCCGTTGACCGACAGCAGGAGCAGGTCCTCCAGGTGGGCGCGCTCCGCGTCGTCCTCCACGCCCGCGCGCAGCGCCTTCAGGGCCCGCAGCTGGAGGTGGGAGAGCGCGTCCACGTAGGGGTTGCGGAGCTCGACCGCGCGGGAGAGGACCCTGCGGTTCTCCAGGAGGCGGTCGTGGCCGGTGACCGCCAGGACGAGGCGGCGGGTGCGGTCGTACTCGGTCAGGACGGTCTCGGAGAGCTCGGGGCGCTCGCCGAGGGCCAGGTAGCGCTCGGCGATCGCCCGGTCGGACTTGGCGAGGCTCATCTCGGCGTTGTCGAGGAGGGTGTTGAACAGCGGCCACGCCTCGTAGGCCTCGCGGAGCTCGGCGAGGTCGCGGCCGTCGTCGGAGACGGCGGCGAGGCCGCTGCCGAGGCCGTACCAGCCGGGGAGGTTGACGCGGGTCTGCGTCCAGGCGAACACCCAGGGGATGGCGCGCAGGTCCTCCAGGCCGCGGGCGGCCTTGCGGCGGGCGGGGCGGGAGCCGATGCGCAGCTCGGCGATCTCCTCCAGGGGGCTGACCCGGGCGAACCAGAGGGCGAAGTCCTCGGTCTCGATGAGGGACCGGAAGGCGGCCCTGGCCGCCTCGCTGATCTTGTCGGCGAGGGGTCGGAAGCGGGCGGCCGCCTCGCGGGCGCGGTCCTGGACGGCGTCGGTCGAGGCGAGCAGGACGGCGCTGGTGACCTGCTCGACGTGCCGCTTGGCGATCTCGGCGTGGCCGTACCGGGCGAAGATGACCTCGCCCTGCTCGGTGACCTTGAAGCGGCCCCCGACCGAGCCCGGCGCCTGCGCCAGGATCGCGCGGTTCGCGGGTCCGCCGCCGCGGCCCAGGGAGCCGCCGCGCCCGTGGAACAGCGTGAGCGTCACGCCGGCCCGGGCCGCCCACGCGGCGAGGGCCTCCTGCGTGTCGTAGAGCCGCAGGGTGGCGCTGGTCGGGCCGAGCTGCTTGGCCGAGTCGGAGTAGCCGAGCATGACCTCCAGGCGGCGGCCGGTGTCCTCCAGGCGGCGCCGCACGGCCGGGATCTCCAGCATCCCGTCGAGGACGGACGGCGCGCGCTCCAGGTCCTCGCCGGTCTCGAACAGCGGGATCACGTCCAGGACGGGGGCGCCCTCGCCGAGGGTCTCGGCGAGGGCGTGCACGTTGGCGATGTCCTCGGCGGAGCGGGTGAAGGAGACGATGTAGCGGTGGCAGGCGCGGACGCCGAACCGCTGCTGGATCCAGGCGATGACCCGGAGCGTCTCCAGGATCTCCTCGGTCATCTCCGAGCGCGGGCCTCCGGAGCGCACCTGCGCGAGGGCCTTCTCGTGCAGCTCGGAGTGCTGGCGGATCTCCAGCTCGGCGAGGTGGAAGCCGAACGTCTCGACCTGCCAGATGAGCTGCTGGACGCGCCCGTACGCCTGCCTGGGGGCGCCCGCGGCGGCGAGGGAGTCCTGGACGGCGCGCAGGTCGGCGAGCAGCTCCTCCGGGGAGGCGTAGGCGAGGTCGGCGTCGCGCTCGCGGGTCGCGGAGATGCGGGCGGCGGCGTGCAGGAGGAACTGGCGGTGCGGCTCTCCGGGCGACCGCTTGGCGGTCTCGCCGAGCAGCCGCGGGTGGGCCGTCCGGGCGGCGGCGAGGGCGTTCAGCAGGTCGCCGGACGCCGGGGTCGTCGACTCGTGGACGGTCAGCTCCCGGCCGATCCGGGCGCACGCCGCCTCCAGGGCGCGCAGGACGTGGTCCGCCTGGATCATGACCGCGTCCCGGGTGACCTGCGCGGTGACGTAGGGGTTGCCGTCGCGGTCGCCGCCGATCCAGCTGCCGAACCGCAGGTAGGGGCGGGCCTTCGGCGGCCGGGCGCCGGAGCCCTCGCCGTCCAGGGCGCGGTCCAGCGACCGGTAGACGTGCGGGACGACCCGGAAGATCGTCTCGTCGAACGCGGCCATCGCGGTGCGGACCTCGTCCAGCGGGTCCATCTGGGAGATCCGGCGCAGCGCGGTCCGCCACAGCAGGTCGATCTCCTCGCGGAGGCTGCGCTCGGTCTCCTCGCGCTCGCTCGCGCCGGGGTCGCCGTTCAGCCGGGCCAGCAGGTCGCTGATCCGCTGGATGGCGGTGACGACCGCGCGGCGGCGGGCCTCGGTGGGGTGCGCGGTGAACACCGGCCGGAACTCCAGGCCCTCGACGACGGCGTCGAGCCGGCCGTCGCCCGCGGCGCGGATCTCCTCGACCGCGGCGGCCACGGACCCGGAGACGGCGCCGCCGGTGTCGCGCTCCCGCAGCGTCCGGATGCGGTGGTGCTCCTCGGCCAGGTTCGTCAGGTGGAAGTACACGGTGAACGCGCGGGCGACCTGCCGGGCGCGCTCCAGCGACCAGCCGTCGACGATCGCGGCGACGTCGTCCCCGCCCGTCTCGCCGCGGCGGGCCGCGATCACCGCGTGGCGGAGCCGCTCGACGTCCTCCAGAAGTCCCGGCCCGCCGTACTCCACGAGGGAGTCGCCGAGCATGGCGCCGAGCAGCCGCACGTCGCGGCGCAGCGGTTCGGGCATGTCCTGCCGGAGGATGTCTCGCGTCTTCGTAGCCACCCGACCAAGGGTAACGAGAGGCCGCGAGGCGCTTCCCCACCGGCCCGCGCCTCCCGCGGGCCCGCGTCCGTCCCGGTCAGCGGGCCCCGGCCGCGAGCGCCGCATCAGCGGGCGGTTACCCTGGCGCGCATGGCGATGGAAGCCCCTGAACCCCCGGTGGACTACGACATCCACACCACGGCGGGAAAGATCGCGGATCTGGAACGGCGCCGCTACGAGGCGGTGCACGCCGGCTCGGCGCGCGCCGTGGAGAAGCAGCACGCCAAGGGCAAGATGACGGCCCGGGAGCGGATCGACGCGCTCCTGGACCCCGGCTCGTTCGTCGAGTTCGACGAGATGGCGCGGCACCGCTCCACCAACTTCGGGATGGAGAAGAACCGCCCCTACGGCGACGGCGTCGTCACCGGGTACGGCACGGTCGACGGACGTCCCGTCGCGGTCTTCAGCCAGGACTTCACCGTCTCCGGCGGCTCCCTCGGCGAGGTCTTCGGCGAGAAGATCTGCAAGGTCATGGACCACGCGGTCACGACCGGCTGCCCGGTGATCGGCATCAACGACTCGGGCGGCGCGCGGATCCAGGAGGGCGTGGTCGCGCTCGGCCTGTACGCGGAGATCTTCAAGCGGAACGTGCACGCCTCCGGCGTCATCCCGCAGATCTCGCTGGTCATGGGGCCGTGCGCGGGCGGGGCCGTGTACTCCCCCGCGATCACCGACTTCATCGTCATGGTGGACCAGACGTCCCACATGTTCATCACCGGGCCGGACGTCATCAAGACGGTCACCGGCGAGGAGGTGACCATGGAGGAGCTCGGCGGCGCCCACTCGCACAACTCGCGCTCCGGGGTCGCCCACTACCAGGGGTCGGACGAGGACGACGCGATCGAGTACGTCAAGGCGCTGCTGTCGTACCTGCCGTCGAACAACCTCTCGGACGCGCCCGCGTTCGACGTGCCCGTCGACCCCTCCGAGGTGGACGAGGAGCTCGACTCCCTCATCCCCGACTCCCCGAACCAGCCGTACGACATGCACACCGCCATCGAGCACGTGCTGGACGACGGCGAGTTCCTGGAGGTCCAGGCGCTGTACGCGCCCAACATCATCGTCGGCTTCGGCCGGGTCGAGGGCCACTCGGTCGGCGTCGTCGCCAACCAGCCGATGCAGTTCGCCGGGACGCTCGACATCGACGCCTCCGAGAAGGCCGCCCGGTTCGTCCGGACGTGCGACGCCTTCAACATCCCGGTGCTGACGTTCGTGGACGTCCCCGGCTTCCTGCCCGGCACCGACCAGGAGTGGAACGGGATCATCCGGCGCGGCGCGAAGCTCCTGTACGCCTACGCCGAGGCCACCGTCCCGCTCGTCACGATCATCACCCGCAAGGCCTACGGCGGCGCCTACGACGTCATGGGGTCCAAGCACCTCGGCGCCGACATCAACCTGGCCTGGCCGACCGCGCAGATCGCCGTGATGGGCGCGCAGGGCGCGGTCAACATCCTGTACCGGCGCGAGCTGGCCGCCGCGGACGACCCCGACGCCCGCCGCGCCGAGCTGATCACCGAGTACGAGGACGCGCTCGCCAATCCCTACATCGCGGCGGACCGCGGCTACATCGACAACGTGATCAAGCCGTCCGAGACGCGCGGGCAGGTCGTGCGGGCGCTGCGGGCGCTGCGCGAGAAGCGCAAGACCCTGCCGCCCAAGAAGCATGGGAACATCCCGCTCTAGCGGGGACACGCCGGGAATGTTGGAGATCTTGTGACCGCCGACAGCAAGCCGTTCCTCCGGGTCGTCCGCGGCGACCCGGGTCCGGAGGAGGTCGCGGCGCTCGTCGCCGTGCTGACCGCCCGCGCCCGGGCGGCCGCCGCGTCCGGCGACGGCGCGGCCCCGCCCGCCCCGTCGCGCTGGGCCGACCGCTCCCGGCTCGTCCGCGCCTCTCTCGCGGGCGGGCCGCGGCCGCGGGGGCCGGGCGCGTGGAGGGCGAGCGGTCTGCCGCGCTGACGCCCGGCGCTGGTCGCGCCGGGCGGCCCCGCGACATCTAAGCGTGGTTCGCACCCGGCAGGGCGCTCCGCACGAATAAGGTGGAAGGCCATGGCCACCTCGGAGTACGTCCCTCAGCCCGCGCGATACGCGATCTTCGTCGACGCGGGGTACCTCTACGCGGCCTCCGGGGCCCTCCTGCTCGGTTGCGGTTCCCGGCGCGAGTACCGGGTCGCCGCGGAGAAGTTGATCAAGGCGCTCACCGACCACGCCGACGAGCAGCGGCGCGGCGAGCTGCTGCGGGTGTACTGGTTCGACGCCGCGCCGAGGCGCCAGCCGACCGTCGACCAGCGGGTGATCGCCAACCTGCCGCTGGTGAAGCTGCGCCTGGGCAACCTGAACGCGCAGGGGCAGCAGAAGGGCGTGGACGCCCAGCTGCGCGCCGACCTGGAGGCCCTGGCCCGGCACCGCGCGATCACCGACGCGGTGCTGCTGGCCGGTGACGAGGACATGCTGCCCGCCGTGGAGGCCGCGCAGCGCTACGGCGTCCGCGTGCACCTGTGGGGCGTGGAGCCGACTCACGGCTCCAACCAGGCCGAGTGGCTGGTGTGGGAGTCCGACACGGTCGAGGTGCTGCCCGCCGAGTTCCTGCGCCCGTACTTCACCAAGGCCAAGGTCCTGCCGGTGCCCGCGCCCGGCTCCGCCGCCGCGGTCCGCGACGCCGCGGCCGCCGCGCAGCGCACCAGCCCCGTCCCGTCGCCGTCGCAGGTGTTCGCGGGACGTCCCCCGGCGTGACGGAGTTGGCTGGACAGCCAGGCGGTGTAGGCCTGGGGGCTCCAGCCTCGTGTCGTGACCAGGGCTCGGTAGTGGGACGGGTCGT
>NZ_JBEUPA010000254.1:0-6437 GCF_040492065.1 Actinomadura sp. NPDC000929
GGGCGGCTCGGCCGCCTGCGCCGCGGCCTGCGCTCCGGCGGCCGCGCGGGCTGGCCCCGCAGGCTGCTGGCCGTGGCGGCCGGGCTGCTGATGTGGCCGGCCTTCCCCCCGTTCGACCTCACGCCCCTCGCACCGGCGGGCGTCGCACTGCTGACCCTCGCGCTGATCGGCCGTTCCCCTCGCACCGGCGCCTGGCTCGCGTTCCTCGCCGGCGCCGCGTTCTTCGTCCCCGCGCTGGAGGGGATCTCCCGCGTCGGCCCGGACGGCTGGATCATCCTCAGCCTCGTCGAGGCCGCCTACTTCCTACCGCTGGGCGCCGGGATCGCGGTGGTCACCCGGCTCCCCGGCTGGCCCGTCTGGACGGCCGCGCTGTGGGTCGGCGAGGAGCTGATCCGCGGCCGCGTCCCCTTCGGAGGGTTCCCCTGGGCGCGGCTGGCCTTCAGCCAGACCGCCACGCCCCTCACCCCCTACGCGTCCTTCGGCGGGGCGCCCCTGGTCACGTTCCTGACGGCCCTGCTCGGCGGCCTCCTCGCCTGCGCCGCCGTGGCCGTCCTCCGCGCCCGGTCCAAGGCCTCCCGGTCCCGGGACGGGGACGGGGGCGGAGACGTCGGGGAGCGGCCCGGCACCCGCCGGGCGCTGCTCCCCGCGGCGGTCTGCCTGGCCGCGGTCGGCGCCGTCGTCGGCGGAGGGCTGCTGATCCCCACGCCCGCCGACGGCCGCGCGGTCACCGTCGCGGTCGTCCAGGGCAACGTGCCGCGCCTCGGCCTGGACTTCCTCGGCCAGCGCAAGGCCGTGCTGGACAACCACGTCAAGGCCACCCACGAGCTGGCCGAGCGGGTCCGCGCCGGGCGGGTCGCCAAGCCGGAGCTGGTGGTGTGGCCGGAGAACGCCAGCGACCTCGACCCCTACACCGAGCCCGACGCCTACAACGCCATCGACGGCGCGGTGAAGGACATCGGCGTCCCCGTCCTCGTCGGCGCCCTCACCGACACTCCCGACGGGAAGAAGGTCGAGAACCGCGGCATCGTCTGGGACCCGCGGACCGGCCCGGGCGACTACTACGTCAAGCGGCACCCCGTCCCGTTCGGCGAGTACCTGCCGTTCCGCGACGTCCTGACCAAGCTGATCACCCGGTTCGAGCGGATCCCGCGCGACTTCGCCAAGGGCGACCGCTCCGGCGTGATGGGGCTCGGGCCGGTGGACATCGGCGACGTGATCTGCTTCGAGGTCGCCTACGACAAGGAGGTTCGCGACGTCGCGCGCGGGAATCTGCTGGTCGTGCAGACCAACAACGCCACCTACGGCAAGACGAGCCTGCCGCCCCAGCAGATCGCCATGTCGCGGCTGCGCGCGGTCGAACATGGCCGTACGATCTTGGTAGCCGCGACGAGCGGGATCAGCGCCATCGTCGCCCCCGACGGCCGCATGGTCGACCGGTCCCGGGAGTTCGTCCCGGCCGTCCAGGTCGCGTCCGTCCCGGCGAGGACGGCGCGGACGGCGTCGGACCGGCTGGGGGAGGCGCCGGAGTGGGCGCTGGCGCTGCTCGGGCTCGGCGCGGTCTGCGCGGCGGCATGGACAGCCAGGAAGAACGAGGGGAATTGACGCCGATGGAGATCCCAGCCGGGCTCGGCCGGGTGCTCGTGATCATCCCGACGTACAACGAGCGGGACAACATCGAGCGCATCGCCGGGCGGGTGCGCGAGGCCGTCCCGTCGGTGGACGTCCTCGTCGTGGACGACGCCAGCCCCGACGGGACCGGCGAGGCCGCCGACGCGATGGCCGCCGCGGACGAGCAGATCAAGGTGCTGCACCGGCACGGCAAGGAGGGCCTCGGCCCCGCCTACATCGCCGGGTTCCGGTGGGCCGCCGAGCAGGGCTACGACGTGATGGTCGAGATGGACGCCGACGGCTCCCACCAGCCCGAGGAGCTGCCGCGGCTGCTGTCGGCCCTGGAGGACGCCGACCTGGTCATCGGCGCCCGCTGGGTGCCCGGCGGCAAGGTCCGGAACTGGCCGAAGCGGCGCGAGGCGCTGTCGCGCGGCGCCAACACCTACGCCCGCGTGATGCTCGGCATCCCGCTGCACGACTCCACCGGCGGCTACCGCGCCTTCCGCGCCGCGACGCTGCAGAAGATCGGGCTGGAGGGGGTCGACTCGCGCGGCTACTGCTTCCAGATCGACCTGGCGCTGCGGGCCCTGCGGCAGGGGCTGCGCGTGGTCGAGGTGCCGATCACCTTCGTCGAGCGCGTCCACGGGACCAGCAAGATGAGCCGGGACGTGATGGCCGAGGCGGCGCTGCGCATCACCCAGTGGGGGATGAGCGACCGCATCGGCAAGATCCGCGACCCGGGCTGAGGCGCGCCCGGGGGCGTGCGGGGAAACGAACGGGGCCTTCCCGGCGTTGAACCGAGGGAGAGGTTTTCGACGACCCCGAAGATGGAGCCATGCTGCCGCTGCTGATCGTCCTGGCGTTCCTGCTGGTGCCGGTCCTGGAGATCTTCGTACTGATCCAGGTCGGCGAGGTGATCGGCGCCTGGCCCACCGTCGGCCTGCTGATCGCCGAGACCGCGCTGGGCGCGTGGATCGTCCGCCGGGAGGGCCGCCGCGCGTGGCGGGCCCTGCAGGAGACGGCGCGGCGCGGGGTGCTGCCCGACCGGGAGGTCGCGGACGCGGCGCTGGTCATGGCCGGCGGCGTGCTGCTGCTGGTCCCCGGCTTCGTCACCGACCTGGTGGGGCTCGTGTTCGTGCTGCCGTTCACCCGCCCGCTCGTCCGCCGCGCGCTGTCGGCGTTCGCGGCGCGGCGGATGCGGGCGGCCGAGGAGCGCGCCGCCACCATGTTCCCGCCCGGCGCCGGCGGGTTCGACCCCTTCGGGCGGGGGCCCGGACGCGTCGAGACCCCGCCGGGACCGGTGGTCCGCGGCGAGGTCGTCCACGACGACGAGGCCGTCGACGAGCACGGCGACCGGACGTCGCGCGCCTGACCCTCAGGCGTCGCGGACGGCGAGAGCGACGCCGCCCGCCAGCAGCGCCGCGGCAGTGTAGGCGGCCAGCACGCCGAGGCCCTCCCACGGCCCGATCGGCAGCCTCTCCACGCCCCGCGTCGCCTGGACGGCCAGCCCCGCCGTCATCGGAGAGAGCCTCTCCAGCCGCTCCCGCCATTCCTCGTCCCCGACCAGCCGGACGAGGACCGGCGCGATCCACAGCAGCGCCAGCACCGCGCCCATCGCCACCGCCTGCTCGCGCAGCACCGTCCCCGCGCCCAGGGCCAGCAGGGCCACCAGCACCAGGTAGAGGACGGTCCCGGCGGCGGCGCGGGCGGTGGGGCCGTCGGCGAGCGACAGCGGCGGGTAGCCGTTCGCGGCCGTGAAGCCGTTGCGGGGCAGGACGCCCCGCCCGGCCGCCAGCGACGCCAGCACGCCCGCCGTCCCGCCCGCGGCGACGAGCCCCGCCACGACGGCGGCCTTGGCGGCCAGCACGGTGATCCGCCCCGGCACCGCCGCCAGCGTCGCGGTGATCGTCCCCGTGGCGTACTCGCCCCCGACGGCCAGCACCCCGAGGATCACCGCGGCCACCTGCCCCAGCTGCACGCCCGACAGCGCCAGCTTCGGCGTGTCCTCCGCGCACCCGGCGGGCCCCGTGCAGTGCGCGGTGTCCACCGTGCCGGTCACCGCCGCGCCGACCGCGGCGACCAGCACCGCCAGGGCGGGCGCGAGCCACGCCGTGCTCGGCACCGTGCGCAGCTTCGTCCACTCGGCGTGCAGCGCGTGCAGGCCCGTCCCTGCCCGGCCGGTCATGCGTCACGCCTCGCGACGAGCCGCGCGGCCGCCGCCAGCGCGAGCGCCGCGTACACGCACAGCACCCCGAGTCCCGCCCACGGATCGATCGACTGGTCGAATCGCTCGACGGTCCGCTGGATCGCGAACCCGGCCGCCGGGGTGAGCCGCTCCAGCCACCGCGCCGCCGACAGCGGCAGCCCGGTCGCCACGATCTGCGGGACGAGCAGGAGCAGCAGCACGATCGTGATCGCGGGCGCGCCGCGCCGCACGATCACCGCGACCGCCAGCGAGAACACGGCGATCACGGCGAACAGCGCCCCCGTCCCGGCGACCGCGCGCAGCACCGCGCCGTCGGTCAGGGGCGGCACCGCCAGCCCGTGCGAGCGCTCCAGCGGCCCGGCGAGCAGCACCGACCCGAACGCCGCGGCCAGCCCCGCCGCCAGTGACGCCAGGCCCGCCACGACCGCCTTGGCCGCCAGCACCCGGCCGCGCCGGGGGGCGGCCGCGAACGTCGTGCGCAGCATCCCGCGCCGGTACTCCGCCGTCACGAACAGCACCGCCAGCGTCACGATCGCCACCTGCCCGATGAGCGCGCCGGAGAGGGTGGTCCTGGTGATGTCGTCGGCGAACGCGTTGGGCCCGATGTCCCCCACGCCCTTCAGCGTGATCGTCCCTCCGGACCCGGTGCGCCCGTCCAGGGACGGGTCGGCCGCCGGACCGCTCGCCGCGGCGCGGTCCCGCCAGGCGGCGCCCGGCTGCGCCGGCGCCACCGCCACCTGGTCGAACGCCGCCCGCGTGGCGGAGGGCTGCCCGGAGACGCTCTCCCCGCCGAACATCCGCCGCACCTCGACCTTGTCCGGGGCGGCCACGAACACGCCCGCCAGGGCCGTCCGCGGCAGCCCCTTCAGCCGGACGGACCCGACGCGGCGCCAGCCGCGGCCGTCGGCCGAGGCGTAGCCGGTGACGTCCGCCCCGGCGCGGGACAGCTTGAGCCAGCGCGGCACCGCGCCCGGCCCGCCGCCGGCACCGCCCTCCTTGTAGCCGCTCAGGAGGCGGACGCCGTGTCCCGGCGTCACCGCCAGCGCCGCGTACGGGGCGCCCGCCCGCGTGCTCCCCCTGACCATCAGGCCGGCCTTGGCCCAGGCGCCGCCGCCCTCCTGGGAGGTGACGCGCGCGACGACCGTGCCGTCTCCCGCCAGCGGCAGGTAGGTGTAGTGGCCCAGGTCGGAGATCTTCAGCAGCGCCGGGTCGGGCGGCGGCCCGTCGCCCGAGCGGGTGGACTGGCTGCCGGCCGCCGCCAGCAGCGCGACCAGCACGGTCAGCAGTACCGACGCCGGCAGGGCCAGCATCCAGCGGCGGACGGTGCGCAGCTTGGTCCACTCGGCGGCCAGCAGCCGCCCGAACCCGTCGCGGGCCTCGTCCTGGACCGTGCTGCGGTACGGCGCGACCGCGGCGGTCCCTGGGGCGCTCACCGGGACTCCCGCCCCTGCGCCGCCTGGAACTCGACCGCGTCCCGGGTCAGCTCCATGTAGGCCTCCTCCAGCGATGCGCGGTGCTCGCCGACCCCGCTGAACCCCACCCCGGCCTCGGTGAGGACCGCGACGACCTTCTCGGCGGCCAGCCCCGTGACGGTGACGGCGTCCGGGCCGGACGCCGCCACCGTGGCGCCCGCGCGGGCCAGGGCGGTCATCGCCTCCCGGCGCTCGGCCGTGCGCACCTCGACCCGGCCGCCGGACGCGGCCTCGAGCAGGTCCGCGACCCTGGTGTCGGCGATCAGTCGGCCCCGCCCGATCACCACCAGATGGTCCGCGCCGCCCTCCAGCTCGCCCATGAGGTGGCTGGAGACCAGCACGGCGCGCCCCTCGGCGGCCAGGGACCGCAGCAGCCCCCGGATCCAGGTGACGCCCTCGGGGTCCAGGCCGTTGACCGGCTCGTCGAACATCAGCACCGGCGGGTCGCCGAGCAGCGCCGCGGCGATCCCGAGCCGCTGCCGCATGCCGAGGGAGAACCCGCCCGCCCGGCGGCGGGCCGCGCTCGCCAGCCCGGTCAGCCCGATCACCTCGTCCACCCGCCGGGACGGCAGCCCGTTGGCGTGCGCGAGCCACAGCAGGTGGTCGCGGGCCCGGCGGGCCGGATGGACCGCGGACGCGTCCAGCATCGCCCCGAGCCGGCACAGCGGCGTCCGCAGCGACCGGTAGGGCCGGCCGCCGACCAGCGCCGTCCCGCCGTCCGGCCGGTCCAATCCCATGATCATCCGCATGGTGGTGGACTTGCCGGCGCCGTTCGGGCCGACGAACCCGGTGACCTGCCCGGGGCCGACCGTGAACGACAGGCCGTCCACGGCCAGGGTGGGCCCGTACCGCTTTCGCAGGGCCCGTACTTCGATGGTTGCCTCCATGGACCGGGAGACTACGGAGCGCCGCCGCCGCGGGTCGTCACGCCAGGGAGCAGTTCCGGCGGGCGCGGCCCGGGGGAGCGGGCGTCCCCCGCGGGAGGGACGCCGCCGCGGCGCCGTCCGCGCCACAATGGCGTCCGTGGGCGACAGCGACGAGACCGCCGGGCGGGCTGTTCGTCCTGGCCGGCATGATCGAGATGCCGGAGGCGGAACTGCAGGAGATCGAAGACGCGATGCTCAACGACACGAGCAACCGTCCGTGAAACC
>NZ_JBEUPA010000255.1:0-6322 GCF_040492065.1 Actinomadura sp. NPDC000929
TGCACCCACCCCGCCACCACCGCATGCCGGAAGAACGCCGGGCCGTCCGGTCCGCTCGCCTCCCTCACCGGGCGCGAGCGGGAGGTGCTGAAGCTCGTCGCCGAGGGCCGCAACAACCGGGAGATCGCGGCGGCGCTGTTCATCTCCCCCAAGACGGCGAGCGTGCACGTGTCGAACATCCTCGGCAAGCTGAACGTCTCCAGCCGCACCCAGGCCGCCGCCGTCGCCCACCGCGAGGGAATCTGATCTTGCAAGGGCGGACCGGGCGCCGGTAATGTGCATTTCGTGACTGCCGGGTCGGCCATGGGCCACGAGCGAGTGAGGTTCCCGGCCTCCGAGTGAGGCCGGAGCGGGCCCGAGGCCCGCCTCTTCCACTCCCCCTTCCTCTTCACCTTCCGCGCGCGCAGCGCATCGTCCTTCATGCGCGCAGCGCGACGTCATCAGGCATGCCCGCGCTTCCGGCATGCCCTTTCATCACCTTTCCCAAGCCGCGGCCGCGCGTTCTTTCCGCGGCTTATTCGCCATGCCCGAAAACAGGAGACGAATGGATTTCAACAAGCAGGTCATCAAGGAGTTCCGCGCGAACGGCGGGCGGGTCGGCGGCCCGTTCGAGGGCGGGCGGCTGCTCCTGCTGACCACCACCGGAGCGCGCTCCGGCGCCCCGCACACGACGCCGCTCGGCTACCTGCCCGACGGTGTCGGGCGCGTCCTGGTCATCGCCTCGGCCGGGGGCTCGCCGAGGAACCCCGCCTGGTTCCACAACCTGGTGGCGAACCCGCGCGTCACGGTAGAGAGCGGCGTCTTCGCC
Source organism: Actinomadura sp. NPDC000929 (assembly GCF_040492065.1). NCBI lineage: Bacteria > Bacillati > Actinomycetota > Actinomycetes > Streptosporangiales > Thermomonosporaceae > Actinomadura > Actinomadura sp. NPDC000929. Next base: position 809 of record NZ_JBEUPA010000255.1, read on the forward strand.
TACGAGGCCGACGCGGTCGTCCTGGAAGGGGACGAGCGCGACCGCGCCTTCGCGCGGGCCGCCGAGGCCGATCCCGGCTGGGCCGCGTACGAGGAGAAGTCGGGGCGGACGCTGCCCGTCGTCGCGCTGGTCCAGGTCGCCGCCGGACCGCCCGCCGGACCGGAGTCGCCCAGCGCCATGCTGGTCGCGGTGCACGACGCGTTCCGCGGGGAGCTGGAGCTGATCCGGAAGGAGGTCGCCGCGTCCGGGGCCGCCGTGGGCGCCCAGCTGCGGGTCAACTGCCTGACGATGTGCCAGGGGCTCGGCCACCACCACATGGGCGAGGACCAGCGGTTGTTCCCCGTGCTGGAGCGGCGCCACCCCGAGCTCGGGCCGGTGCTGGCGGAGCTGAGGGACGAGCACGAGACGATCAGCGCGCTGCTGGAGGAGCTGCGCCGCGTCCTGGACGCCGGCGACTCCGCGTCGCTGCTCGCCGAGGTCGACCGGCTCACCGCCGCGCTGGAGGCGCACCTCGACCGCGAGGAGGAGCGGCTCGTCCCGCTCCTGGACGCCCTGGAGTTCTAGGGGGCGCGCCTAGAGGAGGCCGCGGCCGGGGATCAGCGGCAGGTCCAGGGCGGTGAGCAGGCCGGGGGGCGCCTCGACGACGGCGGGGACGGCGTTGACCAGGCGCATCGCGGTGGCCTTCAGGCCCGCGGTGTTGTGGTCGCCGTCGGTGCCGAGGAGCCTCAGGTCCACCGTGTAGTTCGGCTCGCCGCGGACCTCGACGCGGTAGCAGCCCGCGCCGGCGGGCTGGGGCCAGTCGGGGGCGAGGTCGTCGCGCAGCCGGGTGACGTGCTCCAGGACGACGACGGCCTCGCCGCCGCGCATGCCCCGCACCTCGAACCGCAGGGCGGCGGCCGTGCCCTTCTCGATGGTCCCGGCGGAGACGGCGAAGGTCTCGGGCGCGGGCAGGCGGGTGTGCCACTCGGCGATCCCGTCCAGCTCCACGCCGAGGCCGGCGGCGATCTGCCGGACGACGCTCCCCCACGCCATGGTGAGGACGCCGGGCTGCAGCAGCATCGGCACGTCGTCCATCGGCCGGCCGAAGCCCATGATGTCGAAGAGGACCGTGGCCTGGTCGTAGGTGTTGTAGTTGAGGATCTCCATGCAGCGCACCTGCTCGATGCGCTCGCTGATGCCGGTGACGGCGAGCGGGAGCACGTCGTTGGCGAAGCCGGGGTCGATGCCGTTGACGAACAGGGACGCGCCGCCGGCCGCCGCCGCCTCGCGCACCGGGTCGGACATCCCGGGCGGGACGACGCCGTCCGGGAACTGCAGGAAGACGGGGCTGCTGGAGACGACGTTCACCCCGGCGCGCAGGATGCGGCACAGGTCGTCGATCGCCTCCGTCAGCCGGACGTCGGCCATCGAGGTGTAGACGACGCAGTCGGGCCGCAGGGCCAGCAGCGCCTCGGCGTCGCCGGTGGCGGTGACGCCGAGGTCGCGGCCGAGGCCCGCGAGGTCGCCGGCGTCGCGGCCGACCTTGGCCGGGTTGGAGACCCACACCCCGGCGAGTTCGAGGTCGGGCCGGGCGTCGATGCCGGCGATCGCGTGCCGCCCGACGTTGCCGGTGCTCCACTGGACGACGCGGTAGGTCACAGGTCCTCCAGACCGAGGTCGAGGTTGGGGGCCTCGATGCCGCCGTCCACGCGCAGCACGCTGCCGGTGACGTAGGCGGAGGCGGGCGAGGCGAGGTAGAGGACGGCGGCGGCCACGTCCTCGGGCTCGCCGACACGGCGCAGCGGCGTCCTGCGCTCCATCTCGGTGCGCAGCTCGTCGCTGGTCATGACGACGTCGAGCGCGGACGTCGCGACGGAGCCGACCGCGACGGCGTTGACGCGCACGCGCGGGGCCAGGTCGAACGCCGCGAGCCGGGTGTAGTGGGCGAGGGCCGCCTTGGCGCTGCCGTAGGCCAGGTAGCCGCGGCCCGCGATCCGTCCCATGGCCGAGGAGATGTTGACGACGCTGCCGCCGTCGGCCTTCAGCAGGTGCGGGACGGCCGCGCGGGTCAGCGCGTGCGCGGTGCCGACGTTGAACCGGAACGCCTTCTCCATGTGCCGGGGCGAGGTGTCCAGGAAGGCGGCGGGCATGGCGCCGCCCATGTTGTTCACCACGACGTCCAGGCGCCCGAACTCGCCCGCGGCGAGGTCGGCCAGCTCGGCGGCGGACTCGGGTTCCGCGAGGTCGGAGGGGACGACCAGGGCCCGCCGCCCGGCCGCCTCGATCCCGGCCGCGACCTCGTCGAGCTGCTCGCGCGTCCGCGAGGAGATCACCACGTCGGCGCCCGCCTGGGCGAGCGCGACCGCGGTGGCCGCCCCGATCCCCCGGCCCGCGCCGGTCACCACCGCCACCCTGCCGTCGATTCGGAACCGCTCCGAGATCACCGGCGTCACCTCCGGTCCGTCGCCTCACCGCCCGCACAGCCTACGCAGGAACTAGAACCTGTTTCAATACCGGCGCGGCGGGCGGCGGGTGACGGGCGCACAGCGGCGGACGGTACATCTTCACGGGTCATTCGTGATGTCCGCTACTGGTCCATTTCCGACATGACTGCAATTCTTTTCCCCGTGCGTTCCGGCAAACGGAGCACGAGGAAGGGGAGACCGGCGTGGACAAGGGGTACGAGCTTTACTGCCTCGCAGACGAGCTCTTCTACGATGCTCCGCCGGTGACCCGCAGCACCGACTTCGACATCACGCGCCGGGAACTCCCCGAGGGGTGGGAAAAGGTCTTCGGCGACGAATGGGTCGTCTATGTTCCACCGGTTCAGCGCGCTCCCGAACAGGGCTGGAAAGTGCATGTCTCCGGGTGTCCGGAAAGCGCCGGGGAGGCGCTCGCCGGGGCGTGGGAGTACTGCGTGGCCCGGGGAATCGAGTTCAAGCATCTGCGCGGCCCGGGAACGCTCCGCAGGCGCAACGCCAAGTACGCGCCGCGCGGGGCGAGCGGGAAGCTCGTCACGGTCTACCCCGCGGACGAGGACGAGCTGGCGGAGGTGCTCGCCGGGCTCGGCGCGCGGCTGGACGGCCTGCCCGGCCCGTACATCCTCAGCGACCTGCGCATCGGCGAGGGCCCGCTGCACGTCCGGTACGGCGGCTTCGCGGAGCGCCGGTGCCTGGACGAGCAGGGCCGGCTCGTGCCCGCGCTGCGCGACGGCTCCGGGGAGCTGGTGCCGGACCGGCGCGATCCCGTCTTCTCCGTCCCCGACTGGGTGAGCCTTCCCGCCTGCCTGGAATCGCATCTCAAGGCACGCGGCGCCACGACGACGACCGATCTGCCCTACCGGATCGACAAGGCCCTCCACTTCTCCAACGGGGGCGGCGTCTACGCGGCGACCGACACCCGCAGCGGCGCGAAAGTGGTGCTGAAGGAAGGCCGGCCCTACGCGGGTCTGGCCGCCGACGGCGCGGACGCGGTGACCCGGCTCCGGCGCGAGCGGGATGTGCTGGAAAAGCTTGACGGAATCGACGGCGTGCCCGCCGTTCTCGACTGGTTCACGCTCGGCGAGCACCATTTCCTGGTCCAGGAGTTCATCGAGGGGCGGACGCTCAACACGTTCTTCGCCGAACGGCACCCGATGCTCGATCCCGAGCCCGATCCCGCGAGGACCGCCGAGTACACGAAGTGGGCGCTGCGCGTCCACGAAGGGGTGGAACGCGTCATCGCCGCCATCCACGACCGCGGCGTGGTCTTCAACGACCTGCACATGTTCAACGTGATGGTGCGCCCGGACGACTCGGTCGCGCTGATCGACTTCGAGACGGCCGCGCCCGCGGCCGACGGCGGCCGGCAGACCCTCGCCAACCCCGCGTTCCTCGCCCCGCCCGACCGGCGCGGCGCCGACGTCGACCGCTACAGCCTCGCCTGCCTGCGGCTCGCCCTGTTCGTCCCGCTGACCACGCTGTTCGTGATCGACCGGGGCAAGGCCCGGCAGCTCGCCGACCTGATCGCCGAGAACTTCCCCCTCCCCCGGGCGTTCCTCGACGAGGCGGTCGCGCAGATCGCCCGGGACGCCGCGCCCGCCCCCGCGCCGGCGTTCACTCCGGACGCCGGCGGCTGGGAGCGCGCCAGGGACGCCCTCTCGCGGGCGATCCTCGCGAGCGCCACCCCCGAGCGCGCCGACCGGCTCTTCCCCGGCGACGTGGAGCAGTTCTCCGGGGCGTCGCTCGGCCTCGCGCACGGCGCCGCGGGCGTCCTGTACGCGCTGGACGTGACGGGCGCCGGCCGGTTCCCGGCCCACGAGGAGTGGCTGGCGGAGCGGGCGTCGAACCCGCGGCGCGGGACCGGGATCGGCCTGTACGACGGCCTGATGGGCGCCGCGTACGTGCTGTCGCGCCTCGGCCGCCGGGACGCCGCGCTCGCCGCCGTCCGGCACTGCCTGGGCGAACGGTGGGAGCGGCTCGGCGACGACCTCTACGGCGGCCTGCCGGGATTCGCGCTCGGCCTGGACCACCTCGCCCGCGCGACCGGCGACGTGTTCCTGCGCGAGGCGGCCCGCCGCTGCGTGGAGATCGTGGCCGAGCGGTCCGGCGGAGGGGGCGGCGGGCGTCCCGGCCTCATGTACGGCGGGGCCGGCGCGGCGCTGATGTTCGTCCGCGCCTACGAGCGCGACGGGAGCCCCGAGCTGCTCGACCTGGCCGCCTCGGCGCTGCGCCGCGACCTCTCCGCCTGCGTCACCGACCGCAACGGCGCCCTGCACGTCGACCAGGGCAGCCGGGTGCTGCCCTACCTCGGCCGCGGCAGCGTCGGCATCGGCCTCGTCCTGGACGAGTACCTGGCCCACCGCTCCGACGAGCGGTTCGAGGCGGCGCGCGACGCCGTCCGCGTGGCCGCGGCGTCCCGGTACTACGCGCAGCCGAGCCTGTTCAGCGGCCGTGCCGGGATGCTGCTCTACCTGGCCCGGCACGCCCGGTCGGGCCCCGGCGCGCGGGACGGGGCGCGCGTGGCGGGGCACGTCCGCGACCTCGCCTGGCACGCCCTGCCGTACGCGGGCGGGCTGGCGATGCCGGGCGAGCACATGTACCGGCTGTCGATGGACCTCGCGACCGGCACCGCCGGGGTGCTGCTCGCGCTCGGCGCGGCCCTCCACGACCCGGCTCCAGGACTGCCGTTCCTCGGGACGGCGCACAGGCCCTCCGTGGGGACCCCCACGGCGGCCACCTCTATCCAGCCCGAAAGGAGGTGACGAACATGGCGCTTCTCGACCTTCAGGGGATGGTGAGCGAGAACGGCGGCGGCGGCGGCAACAGCAGCCTCAGCCTGCTCTGCCACAGCTCCCACAGCATCACGATCTGCCTGTGATGACGCTGGCGGCCATGGCCCCCGTGCCGGGGCCATGGCCGTCACCGTGTTTGGAGACCCCATGACCTCCCCTCCCCCGGCGGTCGGCGCGGACCGGCTGCTGCTGCGCGCCGCCGGGCGCGCCCGCGGCTGGACGGCGCTCGTCGCGGCCGCGGCGCTGGCGGACGCGGCGGCGGC
>NZ_JBEUPA010000256.1:0-6116 GCF_040492065.1 Actinomadura sp. NPDC000929
TCCCCGCCCGCCCGGACGACGCGGACCTTCCTCCAGCCCGTCTGGTGGCCGACGCCGTAGTCGGCCGGATACCCCGGCCCATGGTTCGCCGCGCCGGGCCCGAAGGGGCGCGGGCGCGCGACGCCGCGGACGGCGTCGCGCTCCTCCGAGCCCAGCGCGTGCCAGAAGCTGTCGCGGAGCCTCCCGGACCGGTCGGCGGACCGCTCGCGGACCCCCTGCGCCCGTGCCGACGCGGCCCCGGCGCGCGCGAACCCGGCGAGCGGAGCCACGAACAGGGCCAGGACGGCGAACGTGAACGCGGCGAGCAGCGCCGCCGCGGACGTCCCGGTCTCCGCGGCCGCCCACGCCGTGCACACCGCCCCGAGGACGCCGAACGTCACGGCCCCCCGCGCGAGCGCCCGCCCCGGATCCGCCGCGTGCGAGGGCGCGGGCCCCGGCCCGTCCGCGGCGAAGGCGGGCGAGGCGTCGGAGAACGCCTCCAGCAGCAGCCGCGCCCGGCCCGCTCCGCCCGGCGGCGCCGTCCCCGGCCCGCCGGCGGCCGGTGCGTCGGAGAACGCCTCAAGCAGCCCGCGCCAGCCGCGATCAGGACTCGGCATCGCTTCCCCCGTTCATCCGGCCCGACCGGGCCCGTCGTCGTCCTCACCGTCGCCGCCCGGGCCCGGCGGCAGCGCCCAGAGCGCGTACCGGCCGAGCTTCGCCATGACGGCCGGGGCGCTCGCGCCGCACGCGAACGCCAGCCACGGCGCGTCGATCAGGTCGCTCGCCGCGGCCGCCGACGTCACCATCGCGGCGAGCGCGCAGTGCAGCGCGCAGGCGAACAGGTAGTACCGGCCGCCCGGTCCCTTCGGGTAGCGCCAGGGCGGCCCCTTCACGCGCCGGTTCGCCTCCAGGAACGCCAGCGTGCGGTTGGCCGCGGCCCCCATGAGCCCCCACACGACGAACTGCCACATGACCCGACGGTAGGGTCCGGGGCGGCGGCAGATAGTGACACGCCGCACAAATCACCCACGAGCGATGCGCTCGGGTTCGGGTAGGTGTGCCGCATGGGTCCTGAAGAAGCCGGCGCCAAGGTCAAGCTCGCCACCACCCGCTACCGCGACCTCGCGGAACAGGTCGAAGCCGCGAAGGACGACCTGCTGAACGCCTACGCGGACGCGGCCTGCGAGGGCGTCGCCCCCGAGGAACTGGCCGCCGGCTCCCCGTTCACCGCCGACGACATCCGCCGCGAACTGCGCAAGCGCGGCGCCGAGCCGGGCGAGGGCGCCGCCGGCCCGCGAGGGTAGGCGGCGCCGGGGTCAGGCGGACGCCTGGTGGACCTTGAGGAAGGCCCGCTGCTGGCCGAAGAAGAAGATCACGGCCCACAGCACCCAGACCAGGGCGTAGCCGGCGTGTCCGCTGAACAGCGCTCCGACCGCGCCGACGACGGCGCCGACCATCGCGGGCAGGCAGGTCGCGAAGGTCAGGCGGGGCATCGCCGAGCCCGACAGCAGCAGGCTGATCAGCAGCCCCGGTGAGGCGAGGGCCGCCGACTGCGGCGGGAACACCGCGACCATGCCCTCGTCGTAGGGAAGGAACACCATGAAGATCGCGGTGGCGATTCCACCGATGGCGCCGAACAGCATCGGCCCGCCTCCCGCTCGATCGAGGTGACGGCGACGGTATTCCCGCTCCGCGGGCGGAGGCCCCTTCGCCGAGGGGATATGGCCGGATGCGGGCGGCACCGCACCAGCGACGCCGGTCTCCTTGCAGCGTGCCCAATCGGGCGATCTCACTGAGCAGGACGGGCTGGGCCGCGCATCCTCAGCGGGCGTCGCGGCGGGCTTGGCGGCGGGCGCCCTTGGCGCGGGTGGCGGCGTGGCGGCGGTTCAGGGCCGGGTCGGCGGTCGTGGGTCTGCGGCGAGCCGTCGTTTGGGGCGTCATCGACTCGGGTTGCGGGGCGCCGGGCTGATGCGGGGTTGGGCGGGACGGGTTGGCCGCGGCGATGCGCTCGGCTTTGATCTCCGAGGCGCTGCGCCTTGCGGCCCTGGCCAGATACCAGCTCACGCGGGCCAGGGCGTCCTCGAACACCTCTGCCTTCTGAGCGGCGCGGGTGTTCTTCGGACGGGCCTTGCCCCGTCCGCCGTGCTCCTCGATCCGCGCGCTCGCGCTGCGGCGGTACAGCTTGCTGTACTTGTTGCGGGCGCGCCGGATCCGCGTGTGCAGATCGACGAGCCCGTCCTCGGTGAGGTCGGAGAGTTCGGCCCTCCCGGTCTCCCGGACGAGAGCCTTCTCGGGCTCGTTCAGCGAGTTCAGCAGCGCCTTCATCAGCCCCCCAGACGGTCGGTGCGGCACTGTCGAGCGTCGCACGAACCTTCGCAAAGGGTGGGACGAGAACACCCCAAGAACGGCAGACACCGCAGCTTATGATCGCTTGTGGCCGGTCACCGCTTCACGTCCAGCCAACCGTGCCGAGAACGGGGCCGGAAATCGGATCGGGTCAGAGCGGTGTGGTGAATCAGCAGGTCATCGCGCTGCTCATCGGGCGAGGTGGCGGGAGATGACCAGGCGCTGGATCTGGTTGGTGCCCTCGAAGATCTGCATGACCTTGGCCTCGCGCATGAAGCGCTCGACCGGGAAGTCGCGGGTGTAGCCGGCGCCGCCCAGGACCTGCACGGCGTCCGTGGTGACCTTCATGGCGTTGTCGGTGGCGACCAGCTTGGCGACGGACGCCTCGCGGCCGTAGGGGCGGCCCGCGTCCTTGAGCCGGGCGGCGGCGAGGTAGGTGGCGCGCGCGGACTCGACGGCGGCGGCCATGTCGGCCAGGACGAAGGCGAGCCCCTGGTGGTCGATGATCGCCTTGCCGAAGGCCTCGCGCTCCTTGGCGTAGGCGACGGCGGTGTCGAGCGCGCCCTGGGCCAGGCCGGTGGCGACCGCGGCGATGCCGAGGCGGCCGGCGTCGAGGCCGGCGAGGGCGATGGACAGCCCCTGGCCCTCGTGGCCGATCAGGTGGTCCGCGGGGACGCGCGCGTCGACCAGCCGGACGGTCGCGGTGGTGGAGCCCATCAGGCCCATCTTGTCCTCGGGCTCGTCGAACTCCAGCCCGGGGGTGTCGTCGGGGACGTGGAAGCAGGAGATGCCGCGCGACTTCTCCTGCGACGTGCGGGCCATGACGGTGTAGAAGTCGGCCTTGCCGCCGTGGGTCGTCCACGCCTTGGCGCCGTTGAGGACGTAGGAGTCGCCGTCGCGGACGGCCCTGGCGCGCATCGCCGCCGGGTCGGAGCCCGCGTGCGCCTCGGAGAGGCAGTAGGCGCCGAGGCGCTCGCCCGAGAGCATGTCGGGCAGCCACCGCGCACGCTGCTCGTCGGTGCCGAAGGCGAAGAGGGGGAAGCAGGACAGGGCGTGGACGCTGACGCCGACGCCGACGCTCGCCCAGGCCGCCCCGATCTCCTCCAGGACCTGAAGGTAGATCTCGTAGGGCTGCTCGCCGCCGCCGAACTCCTCCGGGTACGGGAGCGTCAGCAGGCCCGCCCGGCCCAGCGTCGTGAACGTTTCCCGGGGGAACGTCCCGGTGCGCTCGGCGTCCGCGACGCGCGGCGCGAGCTCCTTGGCCGCGATCTCGCGGGTGAGCGCGATCAGGTCCTCGGACTCGGCGGTCGGCAGGTGCCGGGTGGCGGGCATGGGCGGTCTCCTTTCGGCACCGCCAACCGTACCAAAAGCAGTACCGGCGAACCCGTTTTGGTACTGTCGCCGTCATGACCTCGGTGGACGAACGGGCGACCCGGGCGTCGCGGCGGCGCGAGACGCTGATCGACCGGCTCATGGACCTCTTCCTGGAGCGCGGGTTCGCGGAGCTGGGCGTCGCGGACCTGGCCGCGCTGCTGCGCTGCTCCAAGAGCACGCTGTACTCGGTCGCGGCGAGCCGGGAGCAGATCATCACGGCCGTCGTGCGGGCCTTCTTCCGCCGCGCCACCGAGCGCGTGGAGGCCGCGGTCGACGGCAGCGCCGACCCGCGCGAGCGGGTCGGCGCCTACCTGCGGGCGATCTCGGTCGAGCTGGCCCCCGCGTCCGCCGCGTTCTTCGCCGACCTCGACGCGTTCGCCCCCGCGCGGGAGATCTACAAGAGCAACACCCGGTACGCGGTGCGGCGCGTGCAGGGCCTCGTGCGGGAGGCGGCGCCGGGCGGCGACGCCGCGTTCGTCGGCGCCGTCGCCGGGCAGGTGATGGAGTCCATCCACCGCGGCGAGATCAAGGCGCAGACCGGCCTGGACGACTCGGCCGCCTACGCCGCGCTCGCGTCGCTCATCGTGGCCCGGATGGCGGCCGGCTAGCTCCGGGCCGCCTGCAGGGCGTGCTCGACGAGCGCCACCAGCACGCCCCGCGCCACCTCCCGGCTCCGCACGTCGCACATCATCACCGGGACCTCCGGATCGACGTCGAGGGCGTCGCGGATCTCCTCCACGGTGTAGCGGCGGGCGCCCTCGAACCGGTTCGCCGCGATGACGAACGGGATCCCCCGCTGCTCGAAGAAGTCGATGGCCGCGAAGCTCGTGCTGAGCCGGCGGGTGTCGACCAGCACGATGGCGCCGACGGCGCCGTAGGCGATCTGGTCCCACATGAACCAGAACCGCTCCTGGCCCGGGGTGCCGAACAGGTACAGCCGGACGCCACCGGAGAACGTCAGCCGCCCGAAGTCCATCGCCACGGTCGTGGTGGTCTTGCCCTCCACCCCGCCGAGGTGGTCGACGCCCACGGACGCGTCGGTGAGGACCTCCTCGGTGCGCAGCGGACGCACCTCGCTCACCGCGCTCACCAGCGTCGTCTTGCCGACGCCGAAGCCGCCGGCCACCAGGACCTTCAGGGTGTGGAGCGGGACGTCGTCGTCGCGCCCGTGCGCGGTGGCGGTCGGGTCAAAGGCGGCGGAGTTCATCGAGCACTCTCATGAGGATGCGGGGGTCGGGGCGTTCGGTCTGCGCGGCCTGCGGCATCTCCTCGATCAGGCCGTACTGGTGCAGGTCCTCCAGCAGGATCTGCACGACCCGCAGCGGCAGGTCGGTCTCCGAGGCGAGGTCGGCGGGCGTGGAGGGCCGCCCGCACAGCTCCAGCAGCCGCCGCTGCTCGCGCGACAGCCAGACCCGGTCGGCCGGGGTCCGGCCGGTCGCGACGAGGACGGTCACCAGGTCCAGGACGAGCCCGCGGGGGCGGGTGCGTCCGCGGGTGACCGCGTAGGGCCGGACGACCGGGCCGGCGTCCGACCCGACCCAGCGCTCTCTCGGGCTCTCCACGGCCGGCTCTAGCCTGACGCGCCCGAGCGCACCGGCGGGTCCTGCGACTCGGCGCCGCGCGGCTGGGCCGCCAGCGTGCGCCGCACCCGCTTGATCAGCATGGTCGTCTCGTAGGCGACCAGCCCCGCGTTGCCGCCGGCGTCGCTCAGCACGGCCAGGCAGCTCCCGTTGCCCGCCGGCATGACGAAGAACAGCATGCCGTCCAGCTCGACGACGGTCTGCCGCACCTGCTTGGCCTGGAAGTGCTCGCGGGCGCCGTTGGCCAGGCTGTGGAAGCCCGACGACAGCGCCGCGAGGAACTCGGCGTCCTTGCGGGTGACGTCCCCCGAGGCGCCCATGACCAGGCCGTCCCTCGACAGCAGGACGGCTTGGCGGACCTCGCCGACCCGCTGCACCAGATCGTCGAGCAGCCAGTCGAGCTCGCCCGAGGCGTTGCCCTGCCGCATCATGACTCCCCCCATTCATCGCGTGGATCAAGCTCGCCCGGATCGTCGTCGACCCTGCCGCGCAGCCATCCCGACTGCAGCGACGCCATCAGGTCGCGGCTGAGCTCCGGGCTCGGTTCTTCGAAATCGTCCTCGCCGGCCGAGGCGGCGGGCCGGCCGTGCCGCGGCGCGGAGCGCCCGCGCAGCTGCGGGGCCAGGGAACCCTGCCGCACCCGGCGCGGAAGCCGTCCCGTGACCTCGCTGTCCTCCACCCCGCCCGGCCGGGGCTCGGCGCCGTCCGGCCGGACCCGGCCCTCCGGCGGGTCGAGCGGCGGGTCGGACGGCGTGCAGCAGCCGCAGACGCCGTGCTCGCAGCCGACGTGCGTGCCGGTGAGCCCGAGGTCGTGCCGGAGCAGGTCCGACAGCAGCC
>NZ_JBEUPA010000257.1:0-6083 GCF_040492065.1 Actinomadura sp. NPDC000929
ACCCTATTTATCCTCGGAGGTCCTCGGAGAACCCGGGCAGGCCCAGCTTCCCCGGCCGCGGCCGGAGGGCGGCCCAGCGGTACCGCGTCCCGGGCCCTTCGTCACCGTTCCACCCGCTCCCCGCCGTGCCCTCGCCCGTTCACGGCGCTCCGTGCCCGGTCTGTGCTCCTGTGCCGCTCCGTGCTCCCGCGCCGTTCCCGTGACCGTTCCGCGTGCCCGCGCCCTGCCCGTTCCGCGTGCCCGCGCCGTTCGTGCGGGCGTCGGCGGGCGGGACGCCGTCGCCGGGGATCACGGTGCCGGGAACGCCGAGGACGCCCGCCGCGCCGGCCGACGCCGCGGCCGAGTGCGGGACGGGGCGGATGGTGCCGCCGGGGCGGCCGGGCTCGGTGGAGAAGAAGGCCGGGTCCTTGCCCGGCTTCATGCCGAGCCCCTCGGCCTTCTTCGACAGCTGCTGCGGGGCCCCCTCCCGGGCGATCTCCTCCTCGTAGGCCTGTCGCTGCTGTTCGAGCTGCTTGTTGCTCTGCTGCAGCCGCGTCAGCGTGAAGGCGTCCTTGGCGAGGACGGTGTTGAGCAGCAGCAGGCTGACCAGCGCGCCGCCGAGCAGCCCGACGATGAGAAGGACGAACGGGGCGCGCGGCGCGCTCTGGCCGCCGCGTCGCGACGCGGTCGCCCCTGTCGTGCCTCCCGTCGCGCCGCCCGCGGCCTTCGCGGCCTTCGTCGCCTTCGTGCTCTTGGCCGGCGAGGCCTTCGTCCGCGCCGGGGCGGGCGCCGCCTTCGCCGGCTTGGCGGGCTTGGCGGGCTTGGCGGGCGCCGGCTTGGCGGGAGCGGTCCCCGCGGGCCGGCTCTTCGGCGGCGCGGCCGGCGCCGGGGCGGCTCCGTCCGGCCGCTCCGGGGCCCGCTTCCTCGGCGCCCTGGTCGGCGGCCGCCTGCTCGTCGTGGTCATGTCGCCTCCCGGACGCGCTCCGCGGCGCGCATCCGCACCGATCCGGCCCGTGGATTGGTCGTGGTCTCCTCGTCGGACGCCACTTCGGCCCCGCGCGTCAGGAGCCGGAACCTCGGCTCGTGCTCGGGCAGCGGGACCGGCAGCTCCGGCGGGGTCGTGTCGGCCGCCTGGGCGGCGAGGACCTGCTTGGTGATGCGGTCTTCGAGCGAGTGGTAGGACAGGACGACCACCCGGCCGCCGACCGGGAGCGCGTCCAGGGCGGCGGGCAGCGCCCGGCGCCAGGTGTCGAGCTCGCCGTTCACCTCGATGCGCAGCGCCTGGAAGGTGCGCTTGGCCGGGTTCCCGCCGGTGCGGCGGGTGGCGGCGGGGATGGAGGTGCGCACCAGGTCGGCGAGCCGCCGGGTCGACTCCAGCGGGGCGCGCTCGCGCTCCCTGACGATCGCGGCGGCGATGCGCTGGGCGAACCGCTCCTCGCCGTACTCGCGCAGGATGCGGGCGAGCTCGGCGGGCGGGTAGCCGTTGACGACCTCGGCCGCGGTCAGGCTCTGGGTGCGGTCCATCCGCATGTCGAGGGGGGCGTCGTAGGAGTAGGCGAAGCCGCGGTCGGCCTCGTCGAGCTGCGGGGAGGACACGCCGAGGTCGAACAGGACGGCGTCGACCGCCCGGACGCGAAGCCGGCGCAGCACGGAGGGGATCTCGTCGTAGACGGCGTGCTCCAGCGCCACGCGGTCGCCGAACGGGGCGAGCCTGCGCGCGGACCGCTCCAGCGCCGTGGTGTCGCGGTCGAGGCCGATCAGGCGCAGCGACGGGACGGCCCGCAGCATCGCCTCGGCGTGGCCGCCCATGCCGAGCGTGGCGTCGAGGTACACGGGAGCACGGCCGGCGACGGCCTGCGCCGCGGGGACGAGAAGTTCGAGAACGCGGTCGAGCATGACCGGGATGTGGCCGCTCTCGGGCCCCCGGTCGTGCGCCGCGTGGTTCCTTGCGCTGTTCCCCGCTCCGTTCTCCACGCCGTCCATGCTTCACCCCCTGTACTGCCACCTCGCTCGCGGACTGTGTGGCATCGCCGGACCGGACCGTCCCGCGCCCCCGGCGGCGGCCTCGCCCGGCCAGGTCCCCATCCGCTGCCCTGGAGGAAGATCACCGCGTTGCCCGCGGGGGGTCGCCGTCTGGCACCGGGGAAGCTGCGCCAGCTGACTGGAGAGCGGCTGGAGACCTGGCCGAACGTGGGCCAGTGCCGGTCAACGGACCGACGAGTCATATCTCAGAGAATCCCTGGCAACACCTCCTCCGAGACGTCGGAGAAGGTTTGCTCCTCCTGCTCCAGGTAGGTCTCCCAGGCCTGGGTGTCCCAGATCTCCAGACGCGTGTTGGCCCCGATGACCGTGCAGTCGCGGGTGAGGCCCGCGTACTTGCGCAGCGGCGGAGGAATGGTGACGCGGCCCTGCTTGTCGGGCACCTCGTCGGAGGCGCTGGCGAAGAAGACCCGGCTGTAGCTCCGGACCGCCTTCTCGGTGACCGGCGCGGCACGCAGAGCCTCGGTTATCCGCTGGAACTCCGCCATGGGGAAGACGTACAGGCAGCGTTCCTGGCCCTTCGTGATCACCAATCCCCCCGACAGCTCCTCGCGGTACTTCGCCGGCAGGAACAGTCGTCCCTTGTCGTCGAGGCGCGGTGAGTGGGTGCCGAGAAACACCGGGCCCCACCTCCCGCGCCGCATGGGGCGCTACCGCCCCCCACGGCGCCCCACTCTACTCCACTCTTCCCCACCGTCAACAAGAAAAACACCGTCCACGCGCCGTTTTCCGCGACGAAATCGCAGGTCAACGGGGGTGGTGTGGAGTGGGGCCCAGCGGGGGCCCTCAGCGCGCCGCCCCGGCGCGAGCCGGTTCCGAACGCCCCCGCTCGGGGGGTGCGACACGGCCCTGTGGGACGGGGTGGAGTGAAGTGGTGAGGCGCACGCGTCGTTTGTCGTCGTCTCCGTGGAGCACAATTGGCTCGCGTTCCACATGAACATCGCAGTGGGCGTTCCAAAGACGTACTGTCGTTTGGAACGGCTGAGGAGGGTTTGGTGGCAGTAGGCACGCACGGCGAGTCGTTCATGGAGACCGACCCCCCGGCACCCCACCCGGCCCGGCGCGGCGGCCGTGACGCCGGAGCCGCGGACGCGGAGGGCCGTGACGCGGACCGCGGGACGGGAGGCGGGCTCGACGGGCTCGCCCACGTCGCGAACAAGATCCGCGACGCCGTGGAGTCGGTGATCGAGGGCAAGCCCTCGGCCGTGCGGCTCGCGCTGACGGTGCTGCTGGCGGAGGGGCACCTGCTCATCGAGGACGTGCCCGGGGTCGGCAAGACGATGCTCGCCAAGGCGCTCGCGCGTTCGGTCGACTGCTCGGTGCGGCGCGTGCAGTTCACGCCCGACCTGCTGCCGAGCGACATCACCGGGGTCAGCGCCTACAACCAGGAGCGGCGCGAGTTCGAGTTCAAGCCGGGCCCGGTGTTCGCCAACATCGTGGTCGGCGACGAGATCAACCGGGCGTCCCCGAAGACGCAGTCCGCGCTGCTGGAGTGCATGGAGGAGCGCCAGGTCACGGTCGACGGCACCACCTACGCGCTGGAGCCGCCTTTCATGGTCATCTCCACGCAGAACCCGGTGGAGATGGAGGGGACCTACCCGCTGCCCGAGGCGCAGCGCGACCGGTTCACCGCCCGCATCTCGATGGGCTACCCCGATCCCGCCGCCGAGCTGGAGATGCTGGAGACCCACGGCGAGACGTCACCGCTCGACCGGCTCACCCCGGTCGCGCACGCCGCCGACGTCCGCGACCTCATCGAGGTGGTGCGGGCCCAGCACGTCGCGCCGGCGGTGCGGCAGTACGCGATCGACCTCGTCTCCGCCACCCGCAGGCATCCGGAGCTGCGGCTCGGCGCGTCCCCGCGGGCGACCCTGCACCTGGTGCGGGCCGCGCGGGCCTACGCCGCGCTCGACGACCGCGACTACGTCGTCCCCGACGACATCCAGGACCTCGCCGTCCCCGTCCTCGCGCACCGGCTGCTGCCGACCGCCGAGGCGCAGGTGGAGCGCCGCCGTCCCGAACAGGTGGTGGCCGACCTGGTGAAGCGGCTGCCGGTGCCCTCCCCCGGCAGGTGACGGGTGCGACGGGCGCTGGCCGGCCTCACCACGCGGGGGCGGTCGTTCGTGGCCGCCGGGGCGACCGCGATCGTCTGCGCGGTGGCGCTCGGGGAGCGCGACCTGCTGCGCGCCGGGGTGCTCGTGCTGGCGCTCCCCCTGCTGTGCACGGTCGCGGTGGCGCGGACGCGGTACCGGCTGGCCTGCGCGCGGCGGCTGGAGCCGGCGCGGCTGCCGGTCGGCCACGAGTCCCGCGTCGACCTGCGGCTGGAGAACGTGTCGCGGCTGCCGAGCGGGCTGCTGATGGTGGAGGACCGGGTCCCCTACGCGCTCGGCGGGCGGGCCCGGTTCGTGCTGGAGCGGATCGAGCCGCACGCGTTCCGTGAGCTCGGCTACCGGATCCGCTCGGACGTGCGCGGGCGCTACCGGGTGGGGCCGCTGACCGTCCGGCTCGCCGACCCGTTCGGGATGGTGGAGCTGGTCCGCTCGTTCAGCCTCTCCGACACGCTCACGGTGACGCCGTCGATCGTGCCGCTGCCGCCGGGCCGGCTGTCGGGGGCGTGGACGGGCGGCGGCGACAGCGTCGCCCGCGCGGTGTCCGCGGCGGGCGAGGACGACGTGGCGCCGCGCGAGTACCGGCACGGCGACGACCTGCGCCGCGTGCACTGGCGTTCCACCGCGCGGCACGGGGAGCTGATGGTGCGGCGCGAGGAGCAGCACTTCCAGAGCAGCGGCACGCTCTTCCTCGACACCCGCCGGTCGGCCCACTGGGGCGACGGGCCGGCGGGCTCGTTCGAGCAGGCCGTCTCGGCGGCCGCGTCGATCGGCGTCCACCTCGTCCGGACGGGGATGAGCCTGCGGTACGTCACCGACGGCGGGGAGGCGCTGCCGGCCGCGCCCTCCGAGGGCGCGTTCGAAGGGCTGCTGCTCGACGCGCTGGCCGTCGCCCGCCGGTCCAAGGGCGGCTCGCTCTCGGCGGGGCTGGCCGCGCTGCGCGGGCACGGCGCGGGCCGGGAGGGCGACGGGCTGGTCGTCGGGGTGTTCGGCGTGCTGTCGGACGAGGAGGCCCGCGCGGTCTCCGCGGCCCGGCGCGGCACCGGCACGTGCGTCGCGGTCCTCATGCGGGGCGGCCCCGAGGACGGCGAACCGCAGGACGGCGGGATGGCCGCGGGGCTGCTGCGCGCGGGCGGCTGGCGGGTGGTGACCGTCGGGTCCGCGGCGGAGCTCGCCGGGGCGTGGGCGCGCGCGGGCAAGGCCGGCGAGGATTTCGTGTCAGGGGCGGCGCATGACTGAGGGCGGCGCATGAGCAGGGGCAGCACATGAGGGTCCGGATGACGGTGATGGCGGGGCTGGCGACGCTCGCCTGCTCGCTCGCGCTGTACCCGCTGTTCGAGAGGGCGAGCTGGTTCTGGGCGGGGCTCGGCGCGGTGCTGGCCGTGTCGGGCGGGGGCCTGCTGGCGCGGCGGCTGCGCATGCCCGCTCCGGTCGGCCTGCTGTTCGGGCTCGCGGCGCTCCTGCTCTATCTCAACCTCGCGTTCGCGGGCGGCGAGGCGTGGCTCGGCGTCGTCCCGTCACCGGAGTCGGTGCGGCGGCTCGGCGAGCTGGCGGACGAGGGCTGGCGTGCGGCCAACCGGTACGCGGCGCCCGTCCCGCTCGTCCCCGGCATCGCGATGCTGGCCGCCGCGGGCATCGGCCTGGTCGCCGTCCTGGTCGACCTGCTGGCCGTGCGGCTGCGCCGCGCCGCGCCCGCCGGGCTGCCGCTGCTGGCGATGTACAGCGTGCCCGCGGCCGTCCGCGAGGACGGCGTCGGCTGGCTGGCCTTCGGCATCGGCGCGTTCGGCTTCCTCGCCCTGCTGACGGCCGACGCCCGCGAGCAGGTCGGCGGCTGGGGCCGTACGGTGACGACGCGCCGCAGCCCGCGGCTTCCCAGCTTGATCGTCTGACCCTCGTTTGACCCCGGACTGCGAGTGATGGCGTGACCCTGGAGATCACGCGCCGGCAGCCGAACGG
>NZ_JBEUPA010000258.1:0-5755 GCF_040492065.1 Actinomadura sp. NPDC000929
CGGCGCCGCCGAGGCCACCGGCGCCACCGCCGAACTGGCGCCGCTGGCCGACCTGGCCGCCCGCGCCGGCCGCGACCCCGCCGTGCGCGGCGCCGCCCGCACCGCCTCCGGGCTGCTCACCGCCGCCGCCGGAAGCGCCCTGGCCCGAACCGCCCGCGACCTGGCCGCCCGCGCCGCCACCGCCGCCGTCGAGGCCGTCCTGCGCGAACTGCTCCGCGACGCCCTCAAGCTCGCCCTGCGCGACACCCTGCGCGGCATCATCGTCGAGGTGTCCCGCGACGTCGTCGTCGACGTCGCCAAGACCACCTGGACCACCGCCACCCGCCCCGCCGCGCCCCGCCCGGCCGCCGCGACCGCCGTCGTCATCAAGGCCACCGTCGAGACCACCGAACCCGCCGCCGGCGGCGACGCGTGGGCCGACGCCACCGCCGAGACCGACACCGACACCGGCCTCGACCTCGGCGCGCGCCCCGACGGCGAACGCTGAACCGGCCCTCAGAAGTTTCTGAAAGAACCATGAGAAACACCCGCCGGCGGCCGGGCCGCCCACTGGCGCTGTCTACCGTGAGTACATGGAACCCGGCCCGCAGGACGCACCGCCCCCGCGGATCCTCGTGGTCGACGACGAACCCGCCGTCCGCGAGTCCCTGACCAGCAGCCTGGAGTTCGAGGGCTACCGGGTCGAAGGCGCCGCCGACGGCGTCACCGCCCTGGACCAGGTCGAGCGCGAGACCCCCGACCTGGTCGTGCTGGACGTGCTCATGCCGCGCATGGACGGCCTGACCACCTGCCGGCGGCTGCGCGCCCTCGGCGCCACCATGCCGGTCCTCATGCTCACCGCCCGCGACATGGTCGGCGACCGCGTCACCGGGCTGGACGCCGGCGCCGACGACTACCTCGCCAAGCCGTTCGACCTCGACGAACTGCTCGCCCGCGTCCGCGCCATGCTGCGCCGCGCCGCCATGACCGCCCCCGCCGGCACCGCGCCCGGTACCGCACCCGGCGACGTCCTGGCCTTCGACGACCTGCGCATGAACACCCTCACCCGCGAGGTCACCCGCGCCGGGCGCCCCCTGGAACTCACCCGCACCGAGTACATGCTGCTGGAAATGTTCCTCACCCACCCCCGCCAGGTCCTCACCCGCGAGCAGATCCTGGAGACCGTCTGGGGATTCGACTTCGAACCCGCCTCCAACTCCCTGGACGTGTACGTGATGTACCTGCGGCGCAAGACCGAGGCGGGCGGGCTGCCGCGGCTCGTCCACACCGTCCGCGGCGTCGGGTACGTGCTGCGCCCGGCGGCGTCCCCGTGAGCACCCGGGCCCCCGTCGCCCGGCGCCTCACCCGGAGGCTCACGCTCCGCGCCCGCATGGCGCTGCTCACCGCCGCGGCCGTCGCGCTCGCCGTCGCCGCCTGCGCCAGCGCCGGATGGCTGCTGACCCGCAACCAGCTGTACCGCGAACTGGACCGCCGCCTCGGCGCGGTGTCGGGCGGCCCGCCCGGCGCCCGCGACGGCGGCTACCGCGACGGTCAGCCCCCCTTCCACGGCCCCCGCCTGCCCCGCCGCCCCGAGGCGATCCTGGCCGCCTGCTCCTCCGACCCCACCGGCACCGGCGCCCAGAACCCGCCGCCCGGCCCCTACGAGATCATGCAGCTGGTCCGCGCCGACGGGCGGCGCTGCACCGTCCCCGGCGCCGGCGCGCTCCAGGTCGGCGCCGAGGACGCGCGGGTCGCCCGCGGCGAACGCGACCACGTCTACCACGACGGCACCGGCGTCACCGCCACCGGCGCCGAGGACGGCGTCCGGATCCTCACCCGCTCGTTCCGGCTGCCCGACGGCACCCCCGCCGCCGTGTCCTACGCCATCTCCCTCGACGAGGTCCGGGGCCCCCTGGACAACCTGGCGCTGCTGCTCACCGCCGTCACCGCCCTCGGCGTCCTGGTGTCCGCCGCCGCCGGCCTCATGATCGCCCGCGCGTCGCTGCGGCCCGTGGACGAGCTCACCGGCGCCGTTGAGCACATCGCCCGCACCGAGGACCTGGACACCCGCATCCCCGAGGAGGGCACCGACGAGATCGCCCGGCTCAGCCGCTCCTTCAACACCATGACCGCCGCCCTGGCCGCCTCCCGCGAACGCCAGCAGCAGCTCATCGCCGACGCCGGCCACGAGCTGCGCACCCCCCTGACCAGCCTGCGCACCAACATCGACCTGCTGCTGCGCGCCGAGGCCGCCGGCCGCGACCTGCCCGAGGAGACCCGCCGCAACCTGCTGGCCAGCGTCCGCGCGCAGATGCGGGAACTGTCCAGCCTCGTCGGCGACCTGCTGGAACTGGCCCGCCCCGCCGACACCGCCCCCGTCCACGAGACCGTCGCCCTGCACGAGGTCCTGGACCGCGCCGTCGAACGCGCCCGCCTGCGCGGCCCCGGCCTCACCGTCACCTGCGACGCCCGGCCCTGGCACGTCCACGGCGACCCCGCCTCCCTGGAACGCGCCATCGTCAACCTCCTCGACAACGCCGTGAAGTTCAGCCCGCCCGGCGGCACCGTCACCGCCGCCCTGCACGACGGCGAACTCACCGTCCGCGACCACGGCCCCGGCATCCCCGCCGCCGACCTGCCGCACGTGTTCGAACGGTTCTGGCGCTCCCCGTCGGCCCGCAGCCTGCCCGGCTCCGGCCTCGGACTGTCCATCGTCGCGCGCGTCGTCGCCGAATGCGGCGGAAGCGTCGCCCTGGAACCCGCCCCCGGCGGCGGCACCCTCGCCCGCGTCCGCCTCCCCGGCACCCCCGGCCCCGGCGACTGACCACCCGGCGGGTTTCTCATGCGGCGTTAAGACGCGGCTCACCGCCCTCCCACACCGGCCCCCGAACCTCGGTCCCATGAGTCACCTCATCACCGAACCGGGCACGCCCGCCGCGCCGCCCCCGCCGCCGCACGACCACGGCGGACGGGGACGGCTCGTCGAGGTGGTCGTCCCCGTCCACAACGAGGAACGCGTCCTGGCCGCCAGCGTCGAACGCCTGCACGCCTACCTCGCCGACACCCTGCCCTACCCCTTCCGCATCACCGTCGCCGACAACGCCAGCACCGACGCCACCTGGCCGATCGCCCGCGACCTGGCCGACCGCCACCCCCGCGTCCGCGCCGTCCGCCTGCGCGACAAGGGCCGCGGCCGCGCCCTGCGCCACGTGTGGGGCACCAGCGACGCCGACGTCGTCGCCTACATGGACGTCGACCTGTCCACCGACCTGGACGCCTTCCTGCCGCTGGTCGCCCCCCTCATCTCCGGGCACAGCGACCTGGCCATCGGCTCCCGCCTGACCCGCGGCTCCGCCGTCGTGCGCGGCCCCCGCCGCGAGATCATCTCCCGCTGCTACAACCTGCTGCTGCGCACCGCCCTGGCCGCCCGCTTCACCGACGCCCAGTGCGGCTTCAAAGCCGCCCGCACCGAGATCGTCCAGGCGCTGCTGCCCTCGGTCGAGGACGAGGAGTGGTTCTTCGACACCGAGCTGCTGCTGCTCGCCGAACGCAACGGGCTGCGCATCCACGAGGTCCCCGTCGACTGGGTCGACGACCCCGACAGCCGCGTCGACGTCCTGCGCACCGCCCGCGACGACCTGCGCGGCATGGCCCGCGTCGCCCGCCGCATGCTCACCGGCGCGTTCCGCGCCCCCGTCGGCGGGCGCCGCGGCCCCGCCGCCGCGGGCCGGGCCGCCGACGCGCTCCCCGCCGGCATGGCCCGCCAGCTGCCCGCCTTCGCCGTCATCGGCGTCCTCAGCACCCTCGCCCAGCTCATCCTGTTCGTCCTGCTGCGCCTGTTCCTCGGGCCGCTGTGGGCCAACGCCCTCTCCCTGGTGGTCACCACCGTCGGCAACACCGCCGCCAACCGCCGCTTCACCTTCGGCGTCACCGGCCCCCGCCGCGCCATGCGCCAGCAGCTCGAAGGCGGCGCCGCGTTCCTGCTCGGCCTGGCCCTCAGCACCGGCGGCCTGGCCCTGCTGCACGCCGCCGCGCCCGGCGCCGGACGCGCCGTCGAGGTCGCCGCGCTCGTCACCGCCAACGCCCTGGCCACCCTCGCCCGGTTCCTGCTCATGCGCGCCTGGATCTTCCACCCCCGCCGCCTCGGCGACCACCCCGCCGCACCCGCAGCCGCACCCGCCACGGGGCACGCCGCGGAGACCGTCGCCGCGCCCCCGCCCGCCCACGACAGCACCGGAGGCACCCCGGCATGACCTCCACCCTCACCCCGCCGCCTGCCGCTGGGCACACCGCGCCCCGCGGCCGCGCCCGCCGCCTGCTCCTCGGACCCGAAGGCGACCCCCGCTGGGCGCGCCCCGCCCTGTGGGCCGTCCTGATCGCCGCCACCGCCCTGTACGGGTGGGGACTGACGGCCGCCAGCGACGCCAACTCCTACTACTCCGCCGCCGTCAAGAGCGGCACCCAGAGCTGGAAGGCGTTCTTCTTCGGCTCCCTGGACGCCGGCTCCTACATCACCGTCGACAAACCCCCCATGGCCCTGTGGGCGATGGGGCTGACCGCCCGCGTCATCGGATTCGGGACCTGGAGCCTGCTGCTCCCGCAGGTCGCCGCCGGCGCCGCCGCCGTCGCCGTCCTGCACGCGACGGTCCGCCGCGCCTTCGGGCACGCCGCCGCGCTCACCGCCGCCGCCGTCCTGGCCCTCACCCCGATCACCGTCGCGATCAACCGCGACAACAACCCCGACACCCTCCTGGTGCTGTTCCTGGTCGCCGCCGCCTGGGCCTGCCAGCGCGCCATCGACACCGGCCGGCTGCGGCCCCTGCTCCTCGCCGCGTTCCTCGTCGGATGCGGCTTCAACACCAAGATGCTCCAGGCGTTCCTGGTCGTCCCCGCGCTGGCCCTGGCCTACCTGGTCGCCGCGCGGCCCGCCCCGGCCCGCCGCATCGGGCACCTGCTCGCCGCCGGCGCCGTCCTGGCCGCCTCCTCCCTGTGGTGGACGCTGCTGGTCGACGCCATCCCCGCCCGCTCCCGCCCCTACATCGGCGGCAGCACCGACGGCACCGCCTGGGACCTGGTCGTCGGCTACAACGGCCTCGGCCGCATCCTCGGCCAGGGCGGCGGCCCGGGCGGACGCGGCGGCCCCGGAGGAGGAGGCGGCTTCGGCGGCCGGTCCGGTGCCGGGCGTCTGTTCAACGACATCCTCGGCGGCCAGATCTCCTGGCTCATCCCGTTCGCCGTACTCGCCCTGGCCACCGGACTCGTCCTGCTGCGCCGCCGCCCCCGCACCGACCCCGCACGCGCCGCGCTGCTGCTGTGGGGCGGATGGCTCGCCGTCCACTACGTGGTGTTCAGCTTCGCCCAGGGCACCTTCCACCCCTACTACTCCACCGCGATGGCCCCCGCGATCGCCGCGCTCACCGGCGCCGGAGCCGTCCTGCTGACCCGCGCCCACCGCACGTCGCGGGCCTGGGCGTGGGTGCTGCCCGCGGGCGTCGCCGTCACGGGCGCGTGGGCGTTCGTCCTGCTGGACCGCACCCCGTCCTGGAACCCGTGGCTGCGGTGGGCCGTCGCCGCCGCCACCGTCCTGGCCGCCGCCGCCCTTATCGCGGGACGGGTTTCCGGCCGCGCCGGGACACGCGCCACCGTCGCCGGCCTCGCCCTCGCCGTGGCCGCGGGCCTGGCAGGCCCCGGCGCCTACGCCGTCGCGGCCGCCTCCACCACGTCCAACGGCACCAACCCCCTGGCCGGCCCCACCTCCGGCGGCGGCCCCGGCGGC
>NZ_JBEUPA010000259.1:0-5687 GCF_040492065.1 Actinomadura sp. NPDC000929
CGGCGCCGCGCCGGCGTGCCGACTCGGCCCTGCGACCCCGCCGGCCGTGACGTCACGCGCCCGCGTCGCTCACCTCCACGGGCCCGGGCGAGGCCAGGGCGATGTGGGGACGGCCGGTGATGGGGTGCGGGCCGATGTGGGCGCGCACTCCGAAGACGTCCTGAATGAACTCGGGTGTCAGCACCTGGAGGGGCGGACCGTGCCCGGCGACCGCGCCGTCGCGCAGGACGACGACCTGGTCGGCGTAGGCGGCGGCATGGTCCAGGTCGTGGAGGGCCGCCAGCAGGGTGAGCCCGAGTGAGCGGATCAGGTCGAGCAGGGCGAACTGCGCGCCGGCGTCGAGATGGTTGGTGGGCTCGTCCAGGATCAGCAGCGGGGCCTCCTGCGCGAGGGCCCTGGCCAGCAGCACGCGCTGCCGTTCTCCTCCGGAGAGGGTCGACACGAGCCGGTCGGCGGCCCGGTCCATGCCGACCCGCCTCAGCGCGTCCGTGATCGCCGCGCGGTCGGCGCGGGTCTCGCGGTCGAGGGGCCCCTGGTGGGCGGTCCGGCCGACGGCGACGGCCTCCGCGACGGAGAAGTCGCCCCCGGCCCCGCCGTGCTGCGGCAGGACGGCACGGCGCCGCGCGGCCCGCCGGGGCGACATCCGCCACAGGTCCTCGCCGCCGAGACGGACGACGCCCCCGGACGGGCGCAGCGACCGGTACACCGTCCTGAGCAGGGTGGACTTGCCGCTGCCGTTCGGGCCGACCAGCGCCACGAACTCGCCCGGCCCCGCGCTCAGGCACACGCCGGTGACGATGGGACGGGCGTCGATCCGGACGCTCACCCCTTCCAGATCAAGGCGCATGGGTGCCTCCGGTGGCGCGGCGGCGCAGCAGGAACAGGAAGAAGGGGACCCCGAGCCCCGTGGTGAAGACCCCGACCGGCAGCTCGTTGGGACGGTCGGCGATCCGGGCGGCCAGATCCACCAGCACCATGAACACCGCACCGCCCAGCAGCGCCACGGGCAGGACGCGGCGGTGGTCGGAGCCGACCGCGAACCGGGCCATGTGCGGGACCATCAGGCCGACGAACCCGATGCCGCCCACGACGCTCACCACCGTGGCGGCGAGCAGCGAGCCGATCAGCAGCAGCGTGACGCGCAGCGCCGCGACCGGGACGCCCATCCCCGTCGCGGCGTCCTCCCCGGCCAGGAGCGCGTTGAGCGGCCGGGCCCGGAGCATCAGGCAGGCCAGGCAGGCCGCGATCAGCGCGGCGGGGAGGCCGAGGTCGGTCCAGGTGGCGCCGGCCACGCTGCCCATCAGCCAGAACATCATCCCCTGCAGTTCGGTCGGGTTGAGCTGGAGCTGGACGAACGTCGTCGCGGCGGTGCACAGGTACCCGACGGCGACGCCGGTCAGGACCAGCCACGAGTCGAGCAGCCGTCCCGCCCGCTGCGCCAGCGCGTACACCAGCAGCGCCGACAGCAGGGCGGCGGCGAAGGCGGCGCCGGTCACGCCCAGCGCGCCGGTCGCGCCGCCGAGGGCGGTGCCGCCGAGCGCGGGCACGAGCACGGCCCCGAGGGAGGCCGCGGAGGAGACGCCGAGGACGTAGGGGTCGGCGAGCGGGTTGCGGACCAGGGCCTGGAGCGCCGCGCCCGCGACGGACAGGCCGGCGCCCGACAGCGCCGCCAGCAGCACGCGGGGCGTGCGGATGTCCCAGACGACCTGGCCGAGCAGCGGGTCGGCGCTGTCGCCGCGCCCGGACAGGTGGGCCCACAGAACGCTCCACACCGTCCCGAACGGAAGGTTCACCGAGCCCACCGAGATGCCGAGCACCATGGACGCGACCAGGGCGGCGCCGAGCGCGGCCAGCAGGACGCCGGTGCCGGCGCCGGAGACGAGATGCGGCCCGCGCGCCCGGGCCGGAGCCTCGCGGGTGAGGATGTCAGGCATCGCCGATCACCTTGGCGATCTTCTCGACGCCCAGGGCGTTGAGGGGGCCGAGGTAGACGCTGTCGGAGACGACCGTGTACGTCCGGGTCTTGGAGGCGTTCCACTGCGGGTAGGCGGCGAACAGCTTCGCGGCCTCGGCGTCGCCCTTCTCCTCCGGGGTGAACAGCCCGACCACCAGGACGTCCACCCGCGCGGTGGCGAGTTGCTCCTTGTTGAGGGTGCGGGTGGCGTCCTCACCGCGCCCGGAGAACGCGTTGACCCCTCCGGCCGCCCGGATGACGTCGTCGTAGACGCCTCCGGTCATCACGGCGGGCAGGCCGTTGGCGTTCATCATGGACATGCCCGGGTAGGCGATGACGACCCTCTTGGCGGGCCGGCCGGCCGTCCGCGCGCGCACGGCCTCGACACGGGCCCGCAGCCCGGAGATCACCGTCAGGGCGCGCTGCTGGACGTCGAAGATCCGGCCGAGCAGCGCCAGGAACTCCAGCGAGGAGTTGATCGACTGCGCCCGGTACGCCCGCTTCTCCGCCTCGGTGGCGTCCGGCTTGCCGTTGGCGCAGTTGACCGGGTTGACCAGCGACGGGATCCCCGCGGCGGCGAGCTGCTCCCGGGTGGCGAACCCGCGCTTGGCGTCGAAGCCTCCCGACCAGGTGGAGACCACGAGGTCGGGCTTGAGCCTCAGCACCTGCTCGGCGGGGACGTCGAAGTTCCTGTTCATCGTCAGCCCGCCGGTCGGCAGCGCCCGGATCCGGCCGATCATGGACGGGTCGTCGGACACGCCGTAGGTCTGGGCGTTGGCGAGGACGCTCTTCTCCAGGCCGAGCATCAGGAAGCTCTCCACCTCGCCGACCGAGGTGCCGTTGAGGATCAGCACCCGCCGCGGCGGCCGCGCGAAGGCGACCCTGGTCCCGCAGTTGTCGAACGACAGGGGATAGGACGTCCTGCGCGCCGGTCCGGTCGCGGACGCAGCGTCCGGGCCGGGGCCGGCGGGGGAGCCGCCGCAGGCGGCGGCCGGCGCCGCCACCAGCGCGGCGGACATCGCCGCCGCGAGGGCGCGCGAAAGGAGGGGACGGTTCATGGGCGTGCTCTCTTTCCAGCGGGAGCCGTCGGCGGCTCCTCGGGAGGGATGCGGAGGACATCCGGGCGGCGTCGTGCCGGGCCCGGCGACATGCGTCGCCCTGAGAGCGGTGGGAGGTCAGTGGTTCACGCGGTGGCGCCCAGGGCGGTGGTCGTCCCGGGAGGCCCGCGACGGGCCACGGCGTACCGGAGGGCGTCCCGGGCCGGAGCCCGCTCATCGGAGCGGCCGCGCGACACGGGCCGCGGAAGGCCGGGGGATCGTCCGGCCGCGACCGCGAGCAGGAACACCAGCGGTCGCAGGACCCAGCCGGCCAGGACCCGGACGAGCGCGCACAGCCGCGCCTCGCCCCACTCCAGCCAGGCGGACGTGACCAGCACGCTCACCGCGTGCATGAGCAGCATCGCCAGAGCGGGACCGCCGCCGTGGGCCATCGGCTCCGCGCCGCCGTCCATGGCGGCGGCGTCCGGCCGGGCCGCCACCAGCGGATGCCCGGCGGCGCGCATGAGTAGGACGTGCAGGACGACCTGCGAAGCGGCGGTGGCGGGCACGATCGACGCGAAGGTCCGCTCCCGGCCGGTCAGCGCCAGCGCGGGGCCGAGCACGAGCAGGAACCCGGCCAGCGTCGCCGCCCGGTCGAAGCCGCCGCCGCCGGCCAGGTGCCCGAGCGCGGCCAGCCCGGCGCACGCGGCGGCGAAGCCCGCCGCGCGCACCCAGCGCACCATCGACCATGGACCCATCTGGTGGGGATACTCCCACACGGGAACGGACGGATCGGGCGACCTCGGCCGGGTGTCGTCCTCCTCACGCCGCTAGGCGCGGGAGCCGCGGCGGCGCAGCGCGCCGTAGGCGCGCAGGATCGCGGGCACGAGCGCGTACACGACGGTGGGCACGACCACGCCGGTCACCACGAGAGTCCGGAGCGGCAGCGAGAGCGATCCGAGCAGGGGGCCCAGCAGCATCTGCGTGGCCATGATCATGAGGTACACGGCCAGCCAGGTGAACAGGGCGCGCAGGTGGATCGAGGGGGCCGTGACGGCGGGGGCGGGGGTGCGGACGGATGGCATGGCGTCTCCTTGGTGGTCCGGTAAATCCAACTTGCGAGTTGGAGTTAACCACGCCCGGCCGCAGATTCCAACTCGCTAGTTGGAATCTGCGGTAGGCTCCGGGCATGGCATGGGACACCGCGAGGACCAAGCGGCTCATCCTGGACGCCGCGGTCGGCGAGTTCGCCGCCCACGGGCCCGAGGCGGCCCGCATGGACCGGATCGCCGCGACGGCCGGGGTGAACAAGGAACGGATCTACTCCTACTTCGGCAACAAGCGGCAGATGTTCGCGATCGTGCTGACCACGGAACTGGAGCGCCTGGCCGAGGCCGTGCCGCTGGACGCGAAGGCGGCCTCCGACCTGGGCGAGTACGCCGGGCAGGTCTTCGACTACCACCGCGCGCACCCGCACTTCGTCCGGCTGCTCCACTGGGAGGGCCTGCACACCACCGAGGGCGAGCCGGTGGCGGCCGAGGCCGAGCGGACCGCCCACTACGCCGGGAAGATCGCCGCGCTGGCGCGGGCGCAGGAGTCGGGACGCCTGGACGCCCGGCTGGCGGCCAGGGAGCTGCTGTACTCCGTCATCGTCCTGGCCGGCTGGTGGTTCGCCACCCCGCAGCTCCGGCGGATGCTGATGCCCGACCTCGACGACGACCCGGACGGCCAGCGCGCCGCACTCGTCCGCATCGTCCGCCGTCTCGGCGACCCCGCGGGCTGACCGCGATGGAGGTCACCGCGGTCGCCGAGATGAGGGCGGGCGAGGGGGCTCCCGGTCACGCGTCGGGGGTGACCAGGCCCGTCCGGTAGGCGATGACGACCAGCTGGGCGCGGTCGCGCGCTCCGAGCTTCGTCATCGTGCGGCTCACGTGGGTGCGCGCGGTCGCCGGGCTGATGAACAGCTCGGCGCCGATCTCCTGGTTGCTCAGCCCCCGTCCGATCAGGGCCAGCACCTCCCGCTCGCGCTCGGTGAGCGGGGCGAGCCGGTCCAGGGCGTCCGCGGACGCCGTGTGCCACGCGGTGAACTTGCTGATGAGACGCCTGGTGATGCGCGGCGCGAGCAGGGCCTCGCCGGCGGCGACCACCCGGATGGCGTGCAGGAGCTCCGCCGGTCCGGCGTCCTTGAGCAGGAAGCCGCTGGCACCGGCCTGCAGCGCCTCGAAGACGTAGGCCTCGGTGTCGTAGGTGGTGAGGATGAGGATCCGGACGTCCTCCAGCCCGCGCGTCGCGGTGATCCGCGCCGTGGCCTGGATGCCGTCCAGCCTCGGCATGCGGATGTCCATGAGGACGACGTCGGGGCGGGTGGCCTGGGCCAGCTCGACCGCCCGGGCGCCGTCGGTCGCCTCCGCGACCACGGCGATGTCGTCCTCGACGTCGATGAGCAGCCTGAACCCCGACCGCACCAGCCCCTCGTCGTCGGCGAGCAGGACCCTGATCGGCTCCGTGGCCGGCGCGCTCACGGCGCCGCCTCCCGCAGCGGCCCGGTCGGGGCGAGGGGGAGCCGGGCCGTCACCTCGAACCCGCCGCCCGGAGTGGGGCCGGCGTCGAGCTCGCCGCCGAGCAGCCGGCAGCGCTCGCGCCACGGAGCCACGTCTTGGCGACCGCCTCCACGGCGGCACGCGGCCCCAACGCCT
>NZ_JBEUPA010000260.1:0-5614 GCF_040492065.1 Actinomadura sp. NPDC000929
CGCGTCGCCGACCGGCGGGCCGGGGCCGCGCGGGTGCTGCGCGAGGCCGGCGGCGAGCCGCTCGGCGCCGGGCCGGGGGAGAAGTGGGAGCGCGGCCGCTTCGACGCCCCCTACCTGCGCGACTCCCTCCTGGACGCCGGCGCCTTCGTCGAGACGCTGGAGACCGCCGCCTTCTGGTCGGACGTCCCCGCGCTGTACGAAGCCGTCCGGGAGGCCCTGATCGGAACGCTGTCGGGCGCCGGGACGCCGCCGCTGGTGATGTGCCACATCTCGCACGTGTATCCGACGGGCGCGTCCCTCTACTTCACGGTCGTGTCCGCGCAGGGCGAGGAGCCCGTCGGGCACTGGGCCGCCGCCAAGCGCGCGGCCTGCGACGCGATCCTCGCCGCCGGCGGGACGATCAGCCACCACCACGGGGTGGGCACCGACCACCGCGACTGGTACGCCCGGGAGATCGGGCCGCTCGGCGCCGCCGTGCTGCGCGCCGTCAAGGAGAGGGTCGATCCCGCCGGGATCCTCAACCCGGGCGTCCTCGTCCCGCCCGCGGAAGGAGAGTGAGCTCCGTGCGCGGGAAGGAAGTGAGCGGCGTGCGCGCGTTCACCGCGATCGTCAACCCGGCGGCGGGCGGCGCGTCCGCCTCCTGCCTGATCCCGCTGGCCCGGCTGCTGCGCGACGCGGGCGCCGAGGTCGACGTCGAGTACAGCCGCGGGATGGAGCACGCCGCCGACGCCGCCCGCGCCGCCGCCGAGGCGGGCCGGGTGGTGCTCGGCGTCGGCGGGGACGGCCTGGTCGGCTGCGTCGGCGGAGCCCTGGCCGGGACGGGGGCCCTGTTCGGGATCGTCCCCGCCGGCCGGGGCAACGACTTCGCGCGCCAGCTCGGCGTCCCGTCCGACCCGGAGCGGCTCGCCCGGCTGCTGCTGGAGGGCGAGCCGCGCGCCGTGGACGCCATCGACGCCAACGGGACGGCCGTGCTCGGCAGCGTCTACGCGGGCGTGGACGCGGTCGCCAACGACAACGCCAACAGGACGCGGCTCCTGCGCGGCTCGGCCGCCTACTACGTCGGGGCGCTGCGCGCGATCGCCTCGTGGCGGCACGCCGACTACCTGATCACCGTGGACGGCGAGCGGTACCGGCGGGAGGGTTACACCGTCGTCGCCGCCAACTCGGGCTACTACGGGTTCGGCAAGCACATCGCCCCCGGCGCGCGCGTCGACGACGGCCTGCTCGACGTCGTGCTGATCCGCAAGGCGCCGAGGACGCTGTTCTTCGCCGTCATGCGGGAGCTGGAGGCCGGGACGCACGTCCGGCGGCCCGAGGTGGAGGTCCTGCGCGGCCGCGAGGTCCGGATCGAGCTCGCCGGCGGGTCCGGCAGGACGCTCCCGTACGGGGCGGACGGCGAACTCCCCGGGATCCTGCCGGTCACCGCGCGGGTGATGCCCGGCGCGCTGCGCGTCCTGGCGCCCTGACCGGCACGCCGCCAGGTTTTGCAGGGCGTTTAGGGCGGTTTACGCCCCCATTACGGCTCTCCGGATAGTGTCGGTTACGTCCCGCTACGGGACCTTGGGGCTGTCTGTGGAGGCATCATGGGAAGGCGACTTCACTGCTCGCCGTTCTGGGGGGACTCATGATGACCGCAGGCCCCCTCGTCGTGGTGGCGCCGGTGTCCTTGGGGGTGGCGCCGGCGCCAACCGCGCTTGCCTGACGAAGTGTCTGCTTCCTGGCGTCGTGTCGCCTTGACGGCGTGACCGCCTCCGGAAAGGCTGTGAGCACCCCCTCACGCCCGGAGGCATTCTGTGTCTGCCGAGGTCCCCCCCGGACCCGACAACTCGCGCACCTCCGAGGAAGGCGCCGGCTGGGCCTGCGGCAGGCGGGGAAGCTTCCACGAGCTGCTCCCGGACCGCGTCCCCGACTTCTCCTGGCGCCGCCCCTCGGTGCTCTGGCGATCGCGCAACGACGTGCTGGCGCGCCTGTTCGGCGACCCGGCGAACGCGATCCGCCGTCGCTGCGTGGCGTCCCTGCGCGAGCGCGGCACCCCGGCCGCGTTCACCGTGCACCGCCCGGCGCCGGAGTTCTCCTTCGCGCTGGTCGGCGACACCGGCGAGGGGGACCGGTCGCAGTACGCGGTGGTCCCGCCGCTGCTGCACGCGGCCGCGGGCACCGACTTCATGGTCATCGCCAGCGACGTGATCTACCCGACGGGCGACGCGGGGGACTACCCCGACAAGTTCTTCCGCCCCTACAAGGACTACCCCGCGCCCATCTACGCGGTGCCCGGCAACCACGACTGGTACGACGGCCTGCGCGGCTTCCTGCACGTCTTCTGCGGCCTGGACGAGAACTGCTCGCCGCCCCCGTGGCGCGGCCCGCTCGCCTTCATCCCGCGCCGCCTGTGGCGCCACTCCGGAGCCGTCGACGCGGAGGCGCTCGCCGAGGCCCGCCGGCTGTACCGGGGCGCGCCCGGCCAGCAGGGCGCGCAACCGGGGCCGTACTGGGCGATCGACACCCCCGCGCTGCGCATCATCGGCATCGACACCGGGATCACGGGCCGGCTCGACCGCGACCAGGGGCGCTGGCTCCGGGAGGTCTCCGGGGGGCCGAAACCAAAGTTGCTGGTGACCGGAAAGCCGCTCTACGTGGACGACGACCACCGTCCCGGGGCGATCGAGGGCGGCGGGACGGTCGACGAGATCGTCCAGGACCCGGCGCACCACTACGTGGCCGCGATCGGCGGCGACATCCACAACTACCAGCGCTACCCGGTGCGGACCGGCGACGGCCGGACGATCCAGTACATCGTCTCGGGCGGCGGCGGCGCCTTCATGCACGCGACCCACGTCATCCCGCGGACCCGGGTGGTGGAGGAGGACGAGTTCCGCTGCTACCCGCTGCGCGGCGACTCCCTGTCGCGCTACAGCAAGCTGTACGGCCGGTGGCTGCGGCTCCCGGGGCTCTTCGAGCTCACCCCCGAGGAGGCCACCGCCGCCGTCGAGCACCGGCTCGGGATCAAGCCGGGGCGAGGGTACGACGGCCCCGCGGCGTCGCGCCGCGCGCGCTTCGTCGCCGCCGTCCTCGGCGTGCCGCGGGGCGGCCGCGGCCGCCCCCGCTTCCTGCGGCTCCCCGTCCGCAGGCTGCCGCAGCGGTTCCGGTCGGAGCTGGCCGACTGGGACCGGCCGCCGTTCTTCAAGAGCTTCCTCCGCCTGGACGTGACGGAGTCGCAGCTGCGCATCCGTTGCTTCGCGGCGACGGGGTGCGGCGACCACGAGACGTCGCCGCCGTGCGAGGACGAGGTGACGATCCCGCTGCGCTGACCGGCCGGTTTGGATGATCTGCCAGTCATGGGGCGAAAGTAGGCGATCTTGCCTCGCGGCGTGCCCGGCTGCCGTTACAGTCGTGGCTCACCACACCGGTGAACGGTAACGGACGGTCGGCCGGAAAACGACCGCGTCCTTCAGGAGAGCTTTTCCATGAGTCACCCCCAGCAGGGTCAGGGCCAACAGCAGGCATACCAGGGCGGCTACGCGCCCGCCCACGCGCAGCACCAGGCGCCCGCGGCCGCGGGCACCGGCCTCAACATGAAGCGCCGCAACCCCGTCGGCGCCTGGCTCGGGCTGCCGATCATCACGTTCGGCATCTACGGGCTCGTCTGGTTCTTCAAGGTCCACGACGAGCTGCACCAGTACGACCGGCGCATCGACAACGCCGCCACCAACGCGCTGCTGTCCATGCTGTTCGGCGGCATCACCCTCGGCATCTGGCCGCTCGTCATGTGGGTCAAGCTCGGCGGGCGCATCGCCCAGGCCCAGCGCTCGGCCGGCCTCCAGCCGAGCTGCAGCGGCGGCATGGGCTTCCTGCTCGGCATCTTCGGCTTCGGCGTGCTGTACTACCAGCTCCAGCTGAACAAGGTCATCGACCGCTACGGAGACACCCCCGCCGGCCAGCAGGTGTCGATCCTCTAGGCCTTTTTCTCGGCCTTCTCTCCTCCTTCGGGCCTGGCGGCCCTCCATCGTCGATGAAGGCGGGCGATCGCTGGCATCGCTTCGTCTCGCCTTGGCGGCTCGCTTCGCGATCAGATTCTTGCTTCGCTCGAATCTGCCTTCGGACGCGATCGCATGGGGGAGGTCGTCGCCAGCCGAGCTTCAGACGCTGCCTTGAGCAGCGGGCCACGGCCCTGGCCTGCTGATTCGGATCGCGCTCGACCCCCCGTGACCTTGTCACGGGGGGTCTTCGCTTTGTGCAGGAGCTGGATTGTCGGTGGGCGGGGTCAGAATGGGCGGGTGAGGATCGCGGTCGCGGCCGGGGGCGGGCGTGGGGGTGCGTTGCGGGCGGTGGCCGAGGACGGCACGCCCGCGGGGCCCGTCGAGGAGGTTCCCGACCTGGTCCCGGCCATCGCCGAGCGGGAACGCGAGTCGGCGCCGCGCTGGGTGTGGCCGTCCACCGCGCGGCTCTACCCCCGGCTGCTGGAGGCGGGCGTGCGGGTCGCGCGCTGCCACGACCTCGAACTCGTCGAAAGCCTGCTGCTCGGCCATGCCGGGCGGTACGGGGAGCCGCGCTCGGTCCGGGCGGCGTGGGCGCGGCTGCGCGGCGAGCCCGTCCCGGCCGATCCGCCGCCGCCCCGGGAAGACGCCGCGCAGCCGTCGCTGTTCGACGACGACGCCGGGCGGGAGGAGTCCGCCGACGACCTCGGCCAGATCGTCGCGGTGCACGCCGAGCAGCAGCGCGGCATCGCCGGGCTTGACGGGTTCGCGCTGCTCGCGGCGGCCGAGTCGGCCGGTTCGCTGGTGGCCGCCGAGATGGCGCACGACGGGCTGCCCTGGTCGGCGGACGAGCACGACGCGCTGCTCACCGAGATGCTCGGGCCGCGGCCCACGGGCGGTCTGCGGCCCCGCAGGCTGCAGGAGCTCGCCGACCGGATCAGCGCCGCGTTCGGGCCGCGCGTGCACGTCAACCCCGACTCCCCGGCGCAGATCATCCGGGCGTTCGCCTCGGCGGGGCTGCCGATCGCGTCCACGCGGGCGTACGTCCTCCGGCAGGTCGACCACCCCGCCGTGCCCCTGCTGCTGGAGTACAAGGAGCTGTCGCGGCTGCACGCCGCGCACGGCTGGACGTGGCTCGACACGTGGGTGAGCGGCGGCCGGTTCCGTCCCGAGTACGTCGTCGGCGGCGTCGTGTCCGGGCGGTGGGCGACGAGCGGCGGAGGCGCCCTGCAGATCCCGCGCGTGCTGCGCAAGGCCGTCGTCGCCGACCCGGGCTGGGCCCTGGTCGTCGCCGACGCCGCGCAGCTCGAACCCCGGGTGCTGGCGGCGCTCGCCGGCGACCGCGCGTTCTCCGAGGCCGCCGCGCACGGCGACCTCTACGCGGCCCTGTCCGACGCCTTCCGCGACGACGCCGACGGCGCGCGGACCGCGCGCGACAAGGCCAAGATCGCCCTGCTGTCCGCCATGTACGGGGGCGGGACGGCGGACGCGGTGCAGCTCCTCGCCGTCCTGAAGAGCCGGTTCCCGCAGGCGTTCGAGTACGTCGAGACCGCCGCGCGGGCGGGGGAGCGCGGGCTGCTCGTGCGGTCCCGCCTCGGCCGCACGTGCCCGCCGCCCTCGGCCGGGTGGCGCGAGCTGAC
>NZ_JBEUPA010000261.1:0-5522 GCF_040492065.1 Actinomadura sp. NPDC000929
CGCTTCTTGCTTTCTGGGTGTGGGGGGGTTGTTGAGGGGGGTGTTTTTTCTGAGGACCAGGACGAGGTTCCTCGACGCCGGGCGGCGGGGACGCCGCGAGCGCCGCGTACAGGCCGAGCATCTCCGGCAGGTCCGGCAGTTCGACCAGCAGCGCCGCGTCGCCGCTCGGGAGGATCCGCACCCCGCCCTCACCTCCAGAGGTCGTCGAGCGCGGAGAGGCTGTTCCACCCCAGGTAGAGCGACACCAGCCAGGCCGCGACGCCGAGGACGAGGAGCCCGACCGGGTACCGGTGGCCGCCGAGCAGGTCGCGGCGGCGGGCGGCCGCCCACAGCAGCACGGCGAGGCCGAAGGGCAGGATCAGCCCGTTCAGCGCCCCGGCGAGGACGAGCAGCTTCGCCGGGGCGGTGCCGATGGCGAGGTAGATGGCGGCGGAGACGAGGATGAACGCGACGACCAGCCGGTTGCGGTGCCGCTCGACGAAGGAGGAGAACGAGACGAGGAACGACACCGAGGTGTAGCTCGCGCCGATGACCGAGGTGATCGCGGCCGACCACATGATCAGTCCGAAGACGCGCAGCCCGGCCTCGCCCGCCGCGTGCTCGAAGGCCGAGGCGGGGGCGTTCTCCTTGGCGAGGGTCACCCCGCCGGCGACGACGCCGAGGACGGCGAGGAACAGCAGCACGCGCATGAGGCCGGTGACGATGATCCCGGTGACGGCGCTGCGGTTGATCTCCTTGACGTTGCCGGGCCCGGTCACCCCGGACTCGATCATGCGGTGGGCGCCCGCGTAGGTGATGTAGCCGCCGACCGTCCCGCCGATGAGCGTGGTGATGACCAGGAAGTCGACGGTCTCCGGCGCGACGCTCTGCCGGAGCGCGTCCCCGAGCGGCGGGTCGGAGACGAAGGCGACGTACAGGGTCAGCAGGATCATCACGGCGCCGAGCACGACGACGATCCGGTCCATCGCGACGCCGGCCCGCCGGACCAGGAAGATCGCGATGGCGGCCAGCGCGGACAGCGCGCCACCGATCTTGACGTCGAGGCCGAGCAGCGCGTTCAGCCCGAGCGCGGTGCCGGCGACGTTGCCGATATTGAACACCAGGCCGCCGAACACGTCGAGGGCGGCGAGGCCGTACCCGGCGCCGGGCAGGACGCGGTTGCCGAGTTCCTGGGCGCGCATCCCCGAGACGCCGACGACGCGCCACACGTTGAGCTGGATCGCGACGTCCACCAGCACCGACACCAGGATCGCGAAGGCGAACGCGGCGCCGAGCTGGGCGGTGAACACGGTGGTCTGGGTGATGAAGCCGGGTCCGATGGCGCTGGTGGCCATCAGGAA
This sequence comes from Actinomadura sp. NPDC000929, assembly GCF_040492065.1. Taxonomy (NCBI): domain Bacteria; kingdom Bacillati; phylum Actinomycetota; class Actinomycetes; order Streptosporangiales; family Thermomonosporaceae; genus Actinomadura; species Actinomadura sp. NPDC000929. Next base: position 1,341 of record NZ_JBEUPA010000261.1, read on the forward strand.
CATGGCGCCGGCGAGCGCGGCGCGGCGGGAGCGGGCGGCCGGTTCCGTGGTCGTGTCGAGGGTCGCTGGGTCCGTCATGGCGGGGCCCTTCCGGGGGGTTCGACTTTCCGCAAGGGTAGGGATTGTTCAACAATCCATCAAGAGACCTGTTGATGCATTTCTCCGTCCCCAGGGATAGGCTGAGCGCCCCAGAACGTTCGCGCGCCCTCCCGCGCCTACCCCCGGAAGGTGGCCGATGCCCGTGCCGGCGCAGGGCTCGTGGCTGGCCGGCATCGCGGCCGCCCGGCACGGCCTCGACAGGACCAGCACCGCCGGGCGGATCGCCGACCTGCTGCGCGAGCAGATCACCGAGGGGCGGCTCGCCCCGGGCGAGCGCGTCCGCGAGGAGGAGCTGGGCGAGGCCCTGAAGGTCTCGCGCAACACCGTGCGCGAGGCGTTCCGGCTGCTCGCCAAGGAGCGGCTGCTCGTCCACGAGTTCAACCGGGGCGTGTTCGTGGGCCGGGTCACCGCCGAAGGCCTGGCGGACCTCTACCGGGTGCGGCGGATCCTGGAGTACGAGGGCATACGGTGCGCGCCGCAGGCCCCGCCCGCGGCGTTCGCCCGGGTGGAGGCGGCGGTCCTCGCCGGCGAGCGCGCCGCCGCCGCCGGGAGCTGGCCGGACGTCGGCACCGCCGACATCCGCTTCCACGAGGCCATCGCCGGGCTGGTGGGCAGCCCCCGGGTCGACGAGATGATCCGGCACCTGCTGGCCGAGATGCGCCTGGTCTTCCACGAGATGGGCTCGCCGCGCGAGTTCCACGAGCCCTACCTGGCCCGCAACCGGCGGATCCACGACCTGCTCGCGCGGGGCGACTTCGCGGAGGCCGAGCGGGAGCTGCGCTCCTACCTCGACGACGCGGAGTCCCAGCTCAGCGCGGCCTACCGAGAGAAGGCGCCCTAGGGGGCCTCGCCGAAGGCGGGGCTAAGGGGCGTAGTTCATGACGTGGTCGTGCAGGAGCTGCGGCGCGGCCGGGTCGGCGCGGCGGAACGCCTCGATCAGCTCGGCGTGCTCGGCCGACTTGGAGTAGATCTCCGTCTGGTGCAGGCGCAGGGAGAGGGTCGTCCACAGCTCGATGCCGAGCCCCTCCCACACCGAGACGAGCAGCCGGTTGCCGGCCGACTCGACGATCTCGCGGTGGAAGGCGATGCTGAGGTGCATCTGCTCGTGCAGGTCGCCGTCCCGGGCGGCCTCGCCGAGACGGCGGTTGTGCTCCTCCAGCGCGTCCAGGCAGTCGGCGAGCCGGGGCAGCGCCAGCTCCACGGCCGTCCGCTCCAGGCCCGCGCGGACGGGGAAGATCTCGGCCAGGTCCCGCTCGGTGAAGTCGCGGACCCGGGCGCCCCGGTTCGGCAGCGTCTCGATCAGCCGCTGCGCCTCCAGCTGGCGCAGCGCCTCGCGGACCGGCCCCTGGCTCACGCCCAGCTCGGCGGCGATCCGGCGCTCGACGACGCGCTCCCCCGGCTCCCACCGCCCGGAGCTGATGCCCTCCACGATGAACTCGCGGATCTGGTCGGCGAGCCCGGTGCGGAGCAGCTGGTCGGAGGTCTTCACGAAACTGGATCGTAGCGCCACGGCCGGTAAGTGCCTCTTGACGGGTGGGCGGGTCGTACGAGATACAATATGATCGATCATAGATCAATGATGATCGGGAGTGTCGTGGCGATCCTACGGCGCTGCCCCGGACGAAGGAAGGGTCGCCGATGGCTGACACCGTCCAGGCCGCACCGGCGCGGAGCCGGAGGGCGCGCGGCGCCCAGGCTCCCGAGCCGAAGACCGACGCGGCGGCGCCGGACGCGGCGCCCCCGGCGGCCGACGCCGGCACGCTCGTCGGCTACTACCGGCAGATGCTGCTGATCAGGCGCTTCGAGGAGCGGGCCGCCCGCGCCTACACCGAGGCCAAGATCGGCGGCTACTGCCACCTGAACCTCGGCGAGGAGGCCACGGTCGTCGGGCTGATGGCCGCGCTGCGCCCCACCGACTACCTGTTCACCAACTACCGCGAGCACGGCTACGCCCTCGCCAAGGGCATCGGCGCGGACCGCGTCATGGCCGAGCTGTACGGGCGGTCCACGGGCGTGTCCAAGGGCTGGGGCGGGTCGATGCACCTGTTCGACGCCGAGGCCCGGCTGCTCGGCGGGTACGGGATCGTCGGCGGGCAGGTGCCCCTCGCGGCCGGCGCGGCGCTCGCCGTCTCCTACAAGGGCGGCGACGAGGTCGTCATGTGCCAGATGGGCGACGGGACGACCGCGATCGGAGCGTTCCACGAGTCGCTCAACATCGCCGCCCTCTGGAACCTCCCCGTCGTCTTCGTCGTGATCAACAACGGTCTCGGGATGGGCACCACCGTGGAGAGCTCCGCGGCCGAGCCGGAGCTGTACCGGCGCGGCGCCGCCTACCGGACGGAGAGCCTGCGGGTGGACGGCACCGACGTGATCGCGGTGCGCGACGCCGCGCGCACCGCCGTCGAGCGCGCCCGCGCCGAGAGCAAGCCCTACCTGCTGGAGACCGTCAGCCCCCGGCTGAAGGGCCACTCGGTCGTCGACCCGGCCCGCTACCGGTCCAAGGAGGAGAAGGAGTCCCTGAAGGCCGCCGACCCCCTGGCCCGCATGGCGCTGGAGCTGGAGGAGGCCGGGATCCTGTCCGCCGACGACCGCGACCGGCTCGACACCGAGGTCACGGCGGAGGTCGACGCCGCCGCCGCGTTCGCCGACGAGAGCCCCGCGCCCGAGGTGTCCACGCTGTTCGACTACACCTACGCCACCCCGGTCCCGGGCGAGCTGCGCCGGCTCCCCGCCGACCCCGTATTCGGTTCCTGAGAGGCACCCATGGCAACCGTGACCTACCGCCAGGCCCTCCGGGACACGCTCCGCGCCGAGATGCTGCGCGACGAGAACGTCTTCCTGATGGGCGAGGAGATCGGGCTCTTCGAGGGCTCCTACAAGATCACCGAAGGGCTGCTCAAGGAGTTCGGGCCGCGCCGCGTGCGCGACACCCCGATCGCCGAGGAGGGCTTCGTCGGCGCCGCGATCGGCGCCGCGATGCTCGGCCTGCGCCCCGTCGTGGAGATCATGACGATCAACTTCTCGCTGCTGGCCCTGGACCAGATCGTCAACCACGCCGCGAAGATCTACGGCATGTTCGGCGGGCAGGCCAGCGTGCCGATGGTGATCCGCACGCCGGGCGGCGGCGGGCAGCAGCTCGGCGCCACCCACTCGCAGAACGTCGAGCTGTTCTACTCGTTCATCCCCGGCCTGAAGGTGCTCGCGCCGAGCACGCCCGCCGAGGCGTCGGCGATGCTGAAGGCCGCGATCCGCGACGACGACCCGGTGCTGTTCCTGGAGAACCTCGCCCTCTACAACACCAAGGGCGAGCTGCCCGCCGCGGTCGAGGACGTCGAGCCCGCCGAGATCGGCCGCGCCGCGGTGACCCGTCCGGGCACCGACATCACGATCATCGGCTACTCCCGGATGGCCCGCGTGGCCTCGGAGGTGGCCGAGACCCTCGCCGCCGAGGGGATCTCCGCCGAGGTCGTGGACCTGCGCAGCCTGCGCCCGCTCGACCGGCAGACGGTCGTCGACTCCGTCCGCAGGACCGGCTGCGCCGTCGTGGCCGAGGACGACTGGCTGACCTACGGCATCGGCGCCGAGATCGCCGCGACGATCCAGGAGGGCGCGTTCGACTGGCTGGACGCCCCCGTCCGGCGCGTGGCGATGGCCGAGGTGCCCCTCCCCTACGCCAAGTCCCTGGAGACGGCGGCGCTGCCGTCCGCCGAGTCCCTGCTGACCGCCGTGCGCGCCACGCTCCGCGCGACCGGCCGCATCACGCCGGGGGCGGACGCCCCGTCCCCGCGACCCGCTCTGGAGCCCGCGCGATGACCGAGATCCTCATGCCCCGCCTCTCCGACACGATGGAGGAGGGCGTCATCAGCTCCTGGCAGAAGCAGCCGGGAGACGAGGTCGCGGTCGGCGACGTCATCGTCGACATCGAGACCGACAAGGCGGTCATGGAGTACGAGGCCTACGAGGCCGGCGTGCTGGAGAAGATCCTCGTCGCCGAGGGCGAGACCGCGGCGATCGGCGCCCCGATCGCGGTGATCGTCCCCGCCGGCGGCGCCCGTCCCGAGTCCGCGCCCGCCGCGGAGGCGC
>NZ_JBEUPA010000262.1:0-5446 GCF_040492065.1 Actinomadura sp. NPDC000929
GGCACGGGCCCGGAGGGCGGGCCGGTCAGTTGTCTGGCAGGAGCGGGCCGAGGGGGCCGAGGTCGAGGTACCGCTGCGTGAGGCCCCGGGCGCGCACCGTCACGGCACCGCGAGCAGGGCGGGAGAAGGATCAGCGCCCGGCCCGACCGGCGCGTATAAGCGTGGTGTAAGGTCCAACGACGCACGGGGCGAACGTCGCGAATCGACCGGCGACAGACCATCGGGGGTCCTGTCCGCCCCGCCCGTGGTAAACCCAGGACGAGCGCGAAGTCACGCGGTGATGGAAGAAGGCGAGGGGGCCCGCCATGAGGCATGCACGGGACGGGGCTGCCGCGGCGATGAGCGCCGCTTCCAGGATTCTGGTCGCGCGAGGCAAGAACGAGCCCCAGGAGATGGAGAACCCCGACGTCGCCTGGGGACAGCGCGCCCGTGACGGAGTGTGGGTGCCGACCCGGGACGGGCAGCGGATCCACCTCGGGATCGACGTCGCCGCGGCCGACACCGTCGCCCAGGTGCTGCGCCCGAGCCTGCGGGTCTTCGTCGGAGTGGACGTCGACACCGACATCGTCGCGCAGACGACGGCCGGCGGGGTGCGCCTGCTCACGGTGATCCACGGCCCCGACGCGCCCACGGAGTTCCGGTTCGCGATCTCCCTCGCCGACGGGCTCGCGCTGGAGTCGATGCCGTCCGGCGGCTACGACGTCGTGCACCTGCGGTACGGCGCCACGGTGGGGCGGCTCTACAACCCGTGGGCGAGCGACTCGATGTTCCGCCAGGTGAAGGCCGACTACGCCCTGGACGGCTCGGCCGTCACGATGCGCATCCAGCACACCGACGCCTACTACCCCGTCGTCGCCGACCCCCACTACGAGCGCTGACGCCCCGGCCGCGGCGGCGGGACCGGGTTCAGGAGGGCGGCCGCCTCACCGCCACGGGGTCCTCGAAGTCGAGCTCCCGCCCGATCTCGCGGAGCGTCTCGGCGCCGATCCGGCCCTTGCGGTAGAGCGCCTGGAGCCTGGCGCGCTGCGCCATGACCAGCTCGGTGCGGACGCGGCTGCTGTCCGGCGGGCGTGGCCCCTCGGCGCCCTCCCGGTCCAGGAAGTACCGGACGCGTTCGAGGCGCAGTTCGAGCATCTGCCGGAAGGCCTCGGCCGTCTGGTCGTCGACCTCGCCCTCCTCGGCGAGCTCGTCCAGCCGGGCCAGGGCCGCCTGGAGCCCCGCCTTGCGGGCGAGCATCGACTCCGTGCGCCGCCGTTCAGGCTCGATCAGCCCGAGCCGGCGCAGCAGGAGCGGCAGGAGCGGCGCCTGCCCGACCAGCGTGACCAGCACGACGAGCGCGGCGAGCAGGACCAGCAGCCCGCGCTCGCCGCCGAGGCCGATGGGCAGCGACAGCGCGATGGCCAGTGAGATCGCTCCGCGCATGCCGCCGAGGCCGATGACGAGCCGCTCCCGCAGGCCGAGGTCGGCCTGGCTGCGCCGGCCGCCGGGCACCAGCCGGGCGAGCGGCCCGTTGCCGAGCTGCCAGAGCAGCCGGACGCCGATGGCCACGGCCGACACCGCGAGCGTGACCGCCACCACCGTCCCCCAGGTCCGGCCGCCCGGGGCGCGCACGATCTCCCGGATCTCCAGGCCGAGCAGGACGAACAGCGCCGACTCCAGCAGGAAGGTGAGGATCCGCCAGAAGGTGGTGCCGGCCAGGCGCGAGGCGGGCTGCAGGAAACCCTCCCCGTGCGTGCCGATGGAGAACCCCGCGACGACCGTCGCGAGCACTCCGGACGCTCCGAACCGGTCCGCGGGGATGAAGGCGACGTAGGGCGTGACGAGGGAGACGATGATTTGGCTGACGGGATCGCTGATCCAGCGCCGGATCCGGCGGACGACGACGCCGACGACCAGCCCGTAGGCCACGCCGCCGAGCACGATCTGGGCCACCCGGGCCGCACCGTGCGCCACGGTGAAGTCGGTGCCGAGCGCCTCGACCGCCAGACCGAAGATCGTCAGCGCGGCGCCGTCGTTGATCAGGCTCTCGCCCTCCAGGATGGTGACCATCCGCGGCGGCGCGCCCAGCCGCTGCATCACCGCCGTCGCCGCCACCGGGTCGGTGGGCGACACCGCGGCGCCGAACGCCAGCGCGGCGGTCCAGCCGACGTCCGGCAGCAGGACGTGCAGCGTCGCGGCCACCGCGACGGTCGTGACGGTGGTCAGGCCGAAGGCCAGCGCGAAGATGGGCACGGCATCGGCGCGGGCCTCGCGCGGGGCGGTGAAGAACGCCGCGTGGTAGAGCAGCGGCGGCAGGAACCCGAGCAGCACCACCTCGGGCGGGACGACGACCGCGGGCAGCGCCGGCACGAACCCGGCCGCCAGGCCGAGCAGGACGAGCACGATGGCGTCCGGCACGCGCAGCCGCCCGGCCAGCCCGCGGGCCAGCAGGACCACGACGGCGACGGCCAGGAAGACGACGAAGAGCCGGTCCTCCTCCACGGCGATGGTCCTTGCCGGAAAGCGGCGGGGTAGTCGCGGGGGCCGGCCACGGGATGGAACGTTCCGTTCGGATGCCGGCGCCGTGGGCGCCAGCGTGTCCTGGCGGGGTGGGCGCCGACGTGCGCGGTTCCCGTCATAGGGTGGGGGCCACGGGCCGCGTCCCGGCCCCGGCGACGACGCCGGGCGCCCGACCGCCCGGGTCCCCCGAGACTGGAGTCATCGTGATCTTCACTCATGACACCGAGCACGCGCTCGCCGTCGTCGTCGACCTGATCAACACGAGCGCGGCGGCGTCCGGTGCGGAGGAGCTCGGCGGGCTGCCCGGGCTGCGGGAGTTCGTGGACCGCAACGCCTTCAGCGACGTGGGCGAGCTCACCGCCGCCGACCTGGCCCGCGTGCTGGAGCTGCGAAGCCGCTTCCACGCGGTGTTCCGCTCCGGGGACGTCCCCTCCGCCGTCCGGCGGATCAACGAGATCGTCGGCGAGGTCCGCACCACGCCGCACCTGACCGACCACGACGGCTACCACTGGCACGTGCACTTCTTCGCGCCGGGCGCGCCTCTCGGCGAGCACCTGGCCGCCGACTGCGGCATGGCGCTCGCCTATGTGGTCGCCGCGGGCGAACTGGACCGGCTGCGCACCTGCGAGGCCCCGGACTGCTCGCGCGTCCTGGTGGACCTGTCCCGCAACCGCTGCCGCCGGTACTGCGACAGCCGCACCTGCGGCAACCGCATGCACGTCGCCGCCTACCGCGCCCGCCAGCGCGCGGTCTGATCGCAGTGTTGGGGGGGCCGGGGGCCCGGGGGGGCCCCCCCCCGCCCGGGTCCGGATGTGGCGGCCGCCGTGGGAGCTGGATCTGCGGGACGTCCTGGCGCCGCATCGGCGCGGGTCGCGCGATCCGGCGTGCCGGTTCGAGCGGGACGGGTCCGTCTGGCGGACGTCCCACACCCCCGACGGTCCCGGCACGCTGCGGGTCGGGTGGGCCGGGGACGCCGTCGAGGCCGAGGCCTGGGGGCCGGGCGCCGAATGGCTGCTGGACGGGGTGCCGGAGCTACTGGGGGCGGCCGACGAACCGGACGGGTTCGTCGCGCGGCACGACGTCGTCCGCGACCAGGCGCTCAAGCGTCCGGGGCTGCGGATCGGACGGACGGGGCGGGTCTTCGAGGCGCTCGTGCCGGCGGTGATGGAGCAGAAGGTCCTGGGGCAGGAGGCGTGGCGCGCCTGGGCGTACCTGCTGCGCCGGTTCGGGCAGCCCGCGCCCGGCGCCCCGCACCTGCGGGTGCCGCCGCCGCCGGAGGTCTGGATCCGGATTCCCTCGTGGGAGTGGCACCGGTCCGGCCTGGAGGCCGTCCGCGCCCGGACGATCATCGGGGCGGCGCGGGTCGCGCGGCGGTTGGAGGAGGACCCGGGCGAGGCGCGGCTGCGGTCGCTGCCGGGCATCGGCGTGTGGACGGCCGCCGAGGTCAGGCAGCGCGCGGTGGGCGATCCCGACGCCGTCTCCGTCGGCGACTACCACCTGCCCGGCCTGGTCGGCTGGGCGCTGGCGGGCCGCAAGGTCGACGACGCCGGGATGCTCGAACTGCTGGAGCCCTACGCCGGTCATCGATACCGGGTCACCCGGCTGCTGGAATCGTCCGGGATGCACCCGCCGAGGCGTGGCCCCCGTTTGCCGGTGCGGGACTATCGGTCCTTCTGACCGGGGCCTGCGCCGTGCGGCGGCGCAGCCAGAAGTTGTTCCGGGTCCAGTCGAGGCCGTCCCGGCTGTCGGCGCCGAAGAGGGGGCCGAGGACGGCGAGGGCGATGATGAGGCCGAGCACGTACAGCATGGTCTTCTTCCTTGGGATCGCAGTGGCGGCGTTCCCGCGCGGGGCGACCGGGGGAGCCGGGGTCTCCGCTCTCACCGTCGCACCTACAGTTTGACTCAGTCCAACATTCAGGTCCAGCGAGGCTTTCTGTAGGGATTGTGTAAGAATCTCTTCACCATGTTGGATCTCGGACGTCTGCGGGTGCTGCGCGAGCTCAAGCTGCGCGGGACGCTCGCGGCCGTCGCGGACGCCCTCGGCTACACGCCGTCCGCGGTGTCGCAGCAGCTCGCGCAGCTGCAGCGGGACGTCGGCGTGCCGGTGGTCGAGCGCGCCGGGCGGCGGCTGCGGCTGACCGAGGCGGGCGAGGTGCTCGTCGAGCACGCCGAGGCGCTCCTGGAGCGGGCGAAGCGGGCCGAGGAGGCGGCGCTCGCCGCGAGCGGGCGCGTCGCGGGCGCGGTGCGGGTCGTCGGCTTCCAGACGGCGCTGCTGCACGTCCTCGCGCCGGCGCTGCCGCGGCTGGCGGATACCTATCCCGACCTCGTCGTGGACGTGCTGGACGAGGAGTTCCACCGGGTGCTCCAGGCGCTGGTGCTCCAGGAGATCGACGTCGTGCTGAACGACGAGTACTCGCACCTGCCGCGGCCGCGCAGGCCGGAGCTGACCTCCGAGGTGCTCGTCACCGAGATCATGCGGGTCGGGATGCCGGAGGGCCACCCGCTCGCCGGGCCGGGCGGCCCGGTCCGGATGGCCGACCTGGCCGGGTGCCCGTGGGCCACCGGGCACGTCGGCACCAACCACGCCGACCTGCTCGAACGGACGTGCGTGGAGCTGGGCGGCTTCCGGCCCGACGTCCGCTTCAGGTCCAACGACCTCATGGTGATCTTCGCGATGGTCGCCCAGGGCGGCGCCGTGTGCCTGGTGCCCGACCTCGCGCTCGCCGAGCGGGAGGAGGGCATCGTCGTGCGGGACGTCGCCGACGCCCCCGTGGAGCGCCGGATGGTCATGTGGACGCGCGTCGGCGCGCAGGTGCGGCCGTCGGTCGAGGCCGTCCTGCGCGAGCTGCGCCGCTCGGCGGACCTGCTGGTCGAACGCCGTCCGAGCTGCCGCCGCGGCGCGCCCTGACCCGGCCCCCCGCCGCGGCGCCCCGCACACCGGGCGGGG
>NZ_JBEUPA010000263.1:0-5339 GCF_040492065.1 Actinomadura sp. NPDC000929
TGCACCCACGCGTTGCCGGTGCGCACGGTCAGCCAGGCCTTCACCATGCCGGGGCTAGGCCCCAGGAGCGGCCGAGGTGGCGGCCGCGCCGCCCGGCGGCCGACAGCCCGAACCCGGTGATGTCGGCGCCGTCGGCCGCGGCGAGCCGGGCGGCCTCCTCCTCGTTCGGGGTGAGCAGCCGCACCCCCGGCACCGGCGGTTCGCCGCGCGGGTGCGGGTCCCACACGACGGGGACGCTCGGGGGCAGCTCGCCGAGCAGGGACCGCACGGCGCGGTGCCGGGAGACGCCGCGGCCGTAGTCGGAGACCAGCACGGCGCCGGCCCCGGCGACCGCCTCGGCGACGCGGGGGCCGACGGGCCCGTCGAGGGCCTGCCCGTCCCCGGCGTCCAGGCGCGCCACGGACTGGCCCCCGGACCGGATGCGCAGCTTGCAGGGCGTCCCGCCGTGCAGGTGGAGCGCCGCCACCTCCACGTGCCGCTCCAGCATCGCCCGCAGCCGCCGGCCGGGTTCGTCGTCGGCGAGCGCGGTGACGAGCACCACCTCGCGGCCGCCCGCCGCGGCGAGCAGGGCCGCGAGGCCCGCGCCGCCGGGGCGCGGCCGCTCCTCGGCCTGCTCGACGACGGGGACGGGCGCGTCCGGGCAGAGCCGGCTGCTGCGGCCCACGACGTCGATGTCGAGCAGGACGTCGCCCACCACGACCAGTGGCGCCGTCATGGCCCCTCCCTCCCGTGCGTGACGTGAAGCCTCCGCTCAGGCATGCCGCACCCCCAGCGCGTCGTCGACCGCGCCGCACAGCAGGTGGATCGCGGCGAGGTGGATCTCCTGGACGGTCGAGGTCGAGGCGGCCCGCACGGTGATCGCGTCGTCGCACGCCTCGGCCAGCGGGTTCGGGCCGGGCCCGGTGACCGCCCAGGCCGTGAGCCCGAGCCCGCGGGCCCGTCGCGCCGCCGCGATCACGTTGGGGCTGCGCCCGCTGGTCGACAGGCACACCAGCACGTCGCCGGGACGGCCGTGGGCCTGCACCTGCCGCTCGAACACGACGGCCGGGCCGTAGTCGTTCCCGATCGCCGTGACCGACGAGGTGTCGCCGTGCAGCGGGATCGCCGACAGCGGCCGGCGCTCGTCCTCGAACCGGCCGACGAGCTCGGCCGTCAGGTGCTGCGCCTCCGCGGCGCTGCCGCCGTTGCCGCAGGCCAGCAGGCGGCCCCCGGCGCGCAGGACGGAGGCCAGGCGCAGGCCCCACGCCTGCACGGTGGGGACCTGCTCGCGGAACAGCAGCGCGGCCTCCGCGAGCGCCTCCAGCCGCAGGTCGTGGACGGTGGCGGTGCGGGTACGGATTCCGGGCTGCGCGGTCATCAGGCCGCCACCTCGCTCAGCACGGCGGCCTCCCGGTAGACCCGGGCGGTGTCGGCGGCGACCCGGGCCCACGAGTAGCGTTCGCGCGCCCGGCCGCCGCCCGCGCGCCCCATCGCGGCGCGCCCGGCCGGATCGTCCAGCACCCGCCGGATCGCCCTGGCGGCCTTCTCCGGGTCGCGCGGCGGGACGACCACGCCGGTGACGCCGTCCACGACGGTGTCCAGATGCCCCCCGACGGCGGTCGCCACCACCGGGACGCCGCAGGCCATGGCCTCCAGCGGCACCATGCCGAAGGGCTCGTACCAGGGCAGGGAGACGACGAGGCTCGCCGAGCGCAGCAGCGGCGGGACCTCCTCGCGGCCGAGCCGGCCGAGGAACTCCACCCGGCCCGCCACGTCCGCGTCCGCCGCCACCCGCCGCAGCCTGCGCACCTCGGGGTCGCCGTCGAGGCCGCCGCGGGGCGGCCCGCCCGCGACCAGCAGCTCGGCGTCCGGCAGGTGCGCCAGCGCGCGGATGGCGGTGTCGACGCCCTTGCGCTCGACCAGCCGCGACAGCACTACGAGCCGGTACTGCCCCCGTCCCCCGCGGGCGGGGCCCGCGGGGGAGAACAGGTCCAGGTCGACCCCGCACGGCACCACGCGGACGCGGTCGCGGGGGACGCCCATCGCGGCCAGCTCGGCGGTCTCGTCCGAGCAGGTGGCGACCACGGCGTCGGCGGCGCGCCCGAGCGCCCGCTCCAGCCGGATGCGGGAGGCGGGGCTGGTGTCGTCGTCGCCCTGGTGGCGCCGCTTGACGGTGCCGAGCGCGTGGTAGGTCTGCACGACCGGGACGCGCCGGGCCCCCGCGGCCTGCCCGGCCTGGACGGCCGCGAGGCCGCTCATCCAGAAGTGGGCGTGCGCGACGTCGGGCGGATCGGCGGCCCAGCGCCGCTCCAGGTACCTCCCGAAGTCGTGCATCCACGGCAGCAGGTCGTCCTTGGGGACGTGCTCGGCCGGGCCCGCCGGGACGTGCTCCACGGTCACGCCCGGCGCGAACGGGACCCGCTCGGGGAGGGCGGCCGAGTCGCGGCGCGTGTACACGGTGACGAGGTGCCCCTGCCCGGCGAGTTCGGCGGCCAGTTCCGCGACGAACACGTTCTGCCCGCCGCCGTCCGCCCCGCCCAGCCCCTTCCCGGCGGAGCCGCGCCCGGCGGCGAGGGGGCTGGCGTGCTCGGAGATCATGGCTATCTTCATCGCGTTACCTCCTGGAGAGTTCGCCGCCAGTCGCGCAGGAACCGCGCGAGCCCGTACCGGTCGACGGCGTGGGCCCGCGCCTCCTTCCCCATCTGGCGGGCACGCGGCGGGTCGGCGGCCAGGGTCCGCGCGGCGTCGGCCAGGGCGGCGACCCGCGTGGACAGCACCCCGGCCTCCGGCGGCACCGCCTCGACCGCCTCGGTGGTGGCGAGCGCCACCACCGGCAGGCCGAGCATCATGGCCTCGATCAGCGCGAGGCCGAGCGAGGTCCACCGGTAGGGGTGGACGTAGACGCGGCGGCGGGCGAGCTCCTCGTGCATCCTCGCCTGCGGCAGGTCCTCGAAGGTCCACAGCGACTCGTGCGGGATGCCGAGCTCGCCGGGCGCGCCGGAGACGTTCATCCCGAACAGGTCCACGGGGACGGCGGCGGCCAGTACGGCCAGCAGGTCGGCGCCGGCGACGCGGCCGCGGCGCAGCGGGTCGTTGATGACGACGCCCGCGCGCGGCAGTTCCGCGGTGTAGCGGTAGCCGGGGTCGACGACGCCGTGCTCGATGACGGTGGTCGGGGCGCGGCCGCAGTTCCAGAACAGCTGGTTGAAGTGGGTGACGTGCACGACCGGGATGTCGGAGCGGTCGTGCAGGAAGTGGCGGCTGTCGGGGACGACCTCCTCCGGCATGCCCACGTCGGACGGGGTCCGGCGCGGCGTGTCGTGCTCGACGTAGACGGCGGGGACGTCGCGTCCCGGGCGGCGTCCGAGCCACTCCTCGGCGAGCCGCAGTTCGTGGGGCCGCTGCAGGACGACGGCGTCGACGTCCTCGTCGCGGAGCCGTTCCGGCGGCACCTCGACCGCGCGGTCGGGCCAGTGGAAGGTGTCGGGGCGGCCCCTGCCGTCGGGGCCCCGGTCGGGGGTGACGGGGACGAGCGTGGTCTGCGGGCCGTGGACGAACGACGTCGCCCACGATCCGTGCACGTGCCACATCAGCACTCTCATCGGGCGGCCGCCTCCTCGTCCGCCGCGGCGATCTCGTCGGACGCCACGATCTCCACGGCGGCGGCGACCTCGTCGGGGCCGACCGACGACAGGCAGGGGTGGCCCTCCACGGGGCAGTCCCGGGCGCGGCTGTCCTTGCAGGGGGCGCCCTGGTCGCCGAGCAGCGCCAGCGGCACCCCGAAGGGCGCCCACCGGGCGGCGGGGACGGTCGGCGCGAACAGCGACACGACCGGAGTCCCGACGGCCGCCGCCAGATGCGCGGGGCCGGTGTTGCCGGCGACGACGGCGCAGGCGCCGCGCAGCACCGCCGCGAGCTCGGGCAGGCCGGTGCGCCCGCCGAGGTCGAGGCCGTCCTCCCCGGCGACCAGCGCCGTCAGGTCCTTCTCGTCCTTGTGGCCGGTCACGACGACGCGGCGGCCGGCCGCGACGAGCAGCCGCACCGCCTCGGCGCAGTGCCCGGGCGGCCAGGCGCGCGCGGGGACCGACGTCCCGGGGTGCACGACCACGTAGCCGGGCCCGCCGGTGAGGTGGTCGATCTCGGGCAGCGGGCCGCGGACCCGCAGCCGGGTGTCGGCGGGGGCGGGGAACCCGGCGTCCTCCACCAGGGCGAGCATGCGCAGCGGTTCGGGCATGTCGGTGTCGGGGCGGTGCCGCAGATCCAGCAGCGATCCCGGGTAGTCCTCGCTGATGCCGCCGATCCAGGGCGTCCCGGCGAGCCGCAGCAGCAGCGCGAGCGGCAGCGGCGACTGGTGGAACGAGGTGAGGATCAGCGCCCGGTCGAACCCCCGGAGCGCCCGGACGATCCGGTCGACGTCGGCCTGCTCGACGGGGACGTGGTCCGGGTCGATCCAGGGGGCGCGCCACTCGATGACCCGGTCGACGCCGGGCAGCATGCCGGCCGCGGCGCGCCCGCGCGGCCCGCACAGCAGCACGAGCTCGTCGGCGCGCTCGGCGACGGCCCGCACGGCGGGCCCGGCGAGCAGGACGTCGCCGATGTTGTCCTGGCGTGCGACGAGCACTCTCATCGGCGCCGCCTTCCGCCGAGGACCAGGTCGACGGCGGCGTCCAGCGTCGGCGCCGTCTCCGGCGCTCGCGCGATCTCCGTGCGCAGGGTCCGGCCGGTCGGGACGAGGATGCCGCGCGCCCCGGCCGCCGCGGCGGCCTCGACGTCGCCGCCGATGTCGCCGATGACCGCGCAGGCGGACGGCGGCACCCCGAGCCGCTCGGCCGCGCGCTCCACGAGCCCCGGGCGCGGCTTGCGGCACCCGCAGCCGTCGCCGCCGTCGTGCGGGCAGAACTCCCACACGTCGATGCGGCCGAGCAGCTCCTCGACGCGGGCGTTGACGCGCCGCACGTCCCCGGCGGTGATGCGGCCCTTGGCGATCCCTGACTGGTTGGACACGACGCCGATGCGCACGCCGTGCCGCCGCAGCCGGTCCAGGGCGCGGCGGGCGCCCGGCATCGGCTCGACCCGCGCCGGGTCCCCGTTGTAGGGGACGTCCTGGATCAGGGTGTCGTCGCGGTCGAACAGCACGGCCCGCGTCCCGCCCCACGCCCGCGCCCGCCGGTGGACGACCAGGCCCCGCACGCGGTGCCAGACCGCCGCGGGCGGGATGGCGACGCTGGTGACCAGCATCCTCGTCACCTCGTCCGGCGTCCGGGGACCCGGCCGTATCCGCTCGTGGGCGAATCTCGCGGTGAGCGCCGCCCAGGTCCCCGCGGCGGTGAGCGCGACGGCCGCGCCGCGGCGGCCGCGCG
>NZ_JBEUPA010000264.1:0-5283 GCF_040492065.1 Actinomadura sp. NPDC000929
GCCTCGGCCGCGCGCATGGCGGCCTCGGCGCGCGCCTTGCGCTCGGCGGCGGAGGGGGCGGCGGACTGGTCAGGGGTGTCGGTCACGGGCTTCCCGTCACGGCTGATCTCGGTTGGCGGTGGACCGTCCAGAGCGTGCCACGGACGGCCCCGGGGTTCACGGACGAATCACGGGGGGAGGACAGATCACGGGTGGGAGGCGGCGTCGGAGAGATCGGAGACGTCGTCCAGCGCGCTGCGGATCTCGTGCGGCAGGGTGACCTCCTCGCTCTCCAGGATCGCGCCGAGCTGCGCCGCGGTCCGCGCGCCGACGATCGGCGCGGCGACGCCCTCGCGGTCGCGGACCCACGCCAGCGCCACGGCGAGCGGGGAGCACCCGAGGCCCTCGGCGGCGGTCACCACCGACTCCACGATGCGGGCGCACTCCTCGTCCAGGTAGGGCTGGACGAAGTCGGCGAAGTGCGGCGCGGCGGCGCGCGACCCGGCGGGGATGCCGGTGCGGTACTTGCCGGTGAGGACGCCGCGGCCGAGCGGCGACCACGGCAGCAGCCCCGCCCCGGCGTCCAGCGCGGCGGGCACGACCTCCCGCTCGATGTCGCGGCGCAGCAGCGAGTACTCCAGCTGCGCCGACACGACCGGCGCGCGGCCCGGCCAGGCCCGCTGCCAGGCGGCGGCCTTGGCGACCTGCCAGCCCGCGTAGTTGGAGACGCCGACGTACCGGGCCCGGCCCGAGGAGACCGCCTCGTCCAGCGCCGAGAGCGTCTCCTCCAGCGGCGTGCCCGGGTCGTAGACGTGCAGCTGCCACAGGTCGACGTGGTCGAGGTCCATGCGGTCGAGGGAGGCGTCGAGGGCGTGCAGCAGGTGCCGGCGCGAGGCGTCGTAGCGCCCGTTCGGCCGGATCGCGGCCTTGGTCGCGACGACGAGGTCGTCGCGGTCGACCAGCTCGCGCAGCAGGTGGCCGAGGATGCGCTCGCTGTCGCCGTCGCTGTAGACGTCGGCGGTGTCGACCAGGGTGCCCCCGGCCTCGACGAAGGCGATGAGCTGCGCGGCCGCCTCGTCCGGGGCGGTGTCCTGGCCCCAGGTCATGGTGCCGAGTCCCAGCCGGGACACCAGCAGCCCGCTCCGCCCGAGGTGACGCTCCTTCATAGGCGGCCAATCTAGCGGTCCGGGCGAGCGGCGCGGAAAGCGAGCGGCCGCCCCGGCCGGGCGGGTCCGCGGCGCGAAGATCCTGGTGAGGATCTATTGCGGCGGGGCACCGCCGGGTTAGAGTTCGCAGCCATGGCGCCACCCCCGTTCTCGATGTACTCGCCGAAGACGCCAGAAGGCGACGGCGGGCCGGACGTGGCGCCGGTGTTCGGCGCCGGCCCCGGTGACGACCCCGGCTACCTCGCCTCGCTGCGAGGCGGCACCGAGCTCGGCCGGATGCGCCTGATGATGCTGGCGCTGCTGGCCGCCCCCGTCCTGATCCTGGCGATCGTGCCGCTGATCGTCGAGGACGGCCCCGGGGACGGGCCGTCGTGGATCTACCTGCCGCTCGCGGCCGCCGCGCTGCCGGCCCTGCTCGCCGGGCCCCGCGCTCCGCGCCCGATGGCGCCGGGCGCCGACCCGGCCGCGGCGGCGCGGACCGCGCTGATGATGTTCCGGCAGGCCGTCCTGCTGCGGTTCGCCCTCGCCGAGGGCGTGATCCTGCTGGGACTCCCGCTGGCGATGGTCGCCCACAGCGAGCTGGTCTTCGTCGCGGGGTTCGTCGTCGGCTACCCGCTGCTGGTCTGGCTGGCGCTGCCCACGCGCTCCGGCGTGGAGCGGATCCGCCGCCGCCTGGAGTCGCAGGACGCCGAGTCGCACCTGTGGGCGGTGCTCCTCGCCGCGCCCGCGTCCCCTCACGACTCCGGCGCCTAGAGCCAGCCGCTCTTGCGCAGGCGGCGGAACAGCAGCACGCACACGACGGCCATCACCGCGATGACCAGCGGGTACCCGATGGTCCAGTGGAGCTCGGGCATGTGGTCGAAGTTCATGCCGTAGATCCCGGCGATCGCGGTGGGCACGGCGATGATCGCGGCCCACGCGGAGATCTTGCGCATGTCCTCGTTCTGCCGCTTGCCGAGCAGCGCCAGGTGCGCGGTCAGCACGCTGTTGAGCAGCTCGTTGTGCGCGTCGACCTGCCCGTCGACGCGCAGCAGGTGGTCCAGGACGTCGCGGAAGTACTCGCGGGTGGAGCCGCACTCGGCGACCCGGCCCTTCACGATCTCCTGCAGCACGGGGACGAGCGGGTCCTCGGCGCCGCGGAACTCCAGCACCTCCCGCTTGAGCGAGTAGATGTCGGCGGTGACGTCCCGGGCGTTCGGGTCGAACACGGCCCGCTCCAGCCCGATGATGTCGACCTCGACCTCGTGGGCGACGACGCCGTACCGGTCGACGACCTCGTCGCACACGGCGTACAGGACGGCGGTGGCGCCGTGGCCGAGCAGCTCCGGGTTGTCCTCCAGCCGCTTGCGGACCGGCCCGAGCGGGTTCCCGGCGCCGTGCCGGACGGTCACCACGAAGTCGCGGCCGAGGAAGACCATGATCTCGCCGACCTCGATGTCGGAGGTCTTGTCGACGTAGGCGAGCGTCTTCAGCACCACGAACAGCGTGTCGTCGTAGCGCTCCATCTTGGGCCGCTGGTGCGCGGAGACCGCGTCCTCGGCCGCCAGCGGGTGCAGATTCAGCTCGTCCTTGACCAGCTCGAACTCGTCCTCGTCGGGCTCGAAGAGGCCGATCCACAGGAAGCACTCGCCGTCCTCGCGGGCGAGGTCGAAGGCGTCGCTGATGTCGCCCTCGATGTCGCGGCGCTTCCCGCCGGCGTAGATGGCCTTGTCGACGATCACACCACGCATTGTCGCGCATCCGGGGCGTCGGGACGTCCGGATGATCTCCTAGAGTGGCCGGTGTGACGACGCTTCTGCTGGTTCGGCATGGCCTGACCGCTATGACCGGCCCCGTGCTGGCCGGATGGACGCCCGGAGTGCGCCTGGACGAGCGCGGCCGCGCGCAGGCGGCGGCGCTCGCCGCCCGCCTGGCGCCCCTGCCGCTCGCCGCCGTCGTGTCCAGCCCGCTGGAACGCTGCGTCGAGACCGCCGAGGCCGTGGCCGCGGGGCACGCCGAGAAGGTCGAGAAGGTCGAGACCGACGACCGGTTCGGCGAGGTCCGCTACGGCGACTGGACGGGCCGTCCCCTCAAGGAGCTGGCCGAGGAGCCGCTCTGGCGCGTCGTGCAGGCCCATCCGAGCGCCGCGCGGTTCCCCGGCGAGGCGGGGGAGGCGCTGGCGGACGCCCAGCACCGCGCCGTCACCGCCGTCCGCGACTGGAACGAGCGGATCGCCGCCGCCCGGGGGCCGGACGCGCTCTACGCCGTGTGCAGCCACGGCGACATCATCAAGTCGATCGTCGCCGACGCCCTCGGCCTGCACCTGGACCAGTTCCAGCGCATCCAGGCCGACCCGGCGTCGCTCACCGTGATCCGCTACACCGAGACGCGCCCGTTCGTCGTCCGGCTCAACGACACCGGAGGCGACGTCGCCGGGCTGATCCCGGAACCGCCGGAGGAACGTTCCGGGAAAGACGGACTCGGGTCGAGTGACGCGGTCGTGGGCGGCGGCGCGTAGGGTCGTTGTCATGCCCGTCATCTCCTACGATCCGCCGGAGCGCTTCGTCGCCGGCGCCGTCGGGCGCCCCGGCGACCGCGCGTTCTACCTGCAGGCGCGCTCCGGCCGCCGCGTCACCAGCGTCGGCCTGGAGAAGTTCCAGGTGACGCTGCTGGCCGAGCGGCTGGAGGAGCTGCTGGACGAGGTCCTGCGGCGCAGCGGCGGGGACGCCGACGTGCCCCCGGTCGCCCCCTCCGAGCTCAAGGACGACGGTCCCCTCGACCAGCCCGTCGAGGAGGAGTTCAAGGTCGGCACGATGGCGCTGGCCTGGGACCCCGACGGCGAGCAGGTGGTCATCGAGGCGCAGGAGGTCACCGAGTCCGACGAGGAGCCCGAGGTCGGCGAGGACGACCCCGCCGTCGCGGTGCTGCGGGTGCGGATCAGCGCGGCGCAGGCCCGCGCGTTCGCCGAGCGCGCCCTGAAGGTGGTCGCGGCGGGACGCCCGCCGTGCCCGCTGTGCGGCCTGCCGCTCGACAGCGAGGGGCACGTCTGCCCCCGCCAGAACGGATACCTCGGCTGAGATGACACCCCGCTGTGCTGGATCATGGACGACGTGGCCGGGAGAATGAACGCATGACGCAGTCCTCCCGGGGCCGGGCGCCCGCCGGCGACGCAGGCGGGCCGGGCGAGGCCGGGCGCGCGGTGTCCCCGCGCGACGCGGCCGCCGCCGAACGGCTGCTGTCCGCCGGCCGCCTCGCCGTGGAGGGCCGGCTAGTCCAGGCGTCCAACGCCACCCTCTACTGCGCGATCGAGCACGACGGGGTGTCGGCCAACTGCGTCTACAAGCCGGTCGCGGGGGAGCGGCCCCTGTGGGACTTCCCCGACGGGACCCTCGCCGAGCGGGAGGTCGCCGCCTACGAGGTCTCCAAGGCGATGGGCTGGAACACCGTCCCGCCCACCGTCCACCGCGACGGCCCCTACGGGCCCGGCATGGTGCAGCTGTGGGTGGAGCCCGACCCCGGCGTCGACCTCGTCGGCCTGTCGCGCTCCGACGACGAGGCCGTCCGCCGGATGGCCGTCTTCGACGCCGTCGTCAACAACGCCGACCGCAAGATCGGCCACCTGCTGCCTCCCGGCGACGGCCACGTGTACGGCTGTGACCACGGCGTCTGCTTCTCCGTCGAGTACAAGCTGCGCACCGTGCTGTGGCAGTGGCGCGGCAAGCCCCTGACCCCGGAGGCCGTCGAGGCGCTCGGCCGGGTCGACGCGGGGCTGCGCGGCGGCGCCCTCGGCGCGCGGCTCGCCGAGCTGCTCACCGCCGAGGAGGTCGACGCCACCCGGCGCCGCGTCGAGCTGATGCTCAAGCACCGCATCCACCCCTACCCGCCCGAGGACTGGCCCGCCATCCCCTGGCCGCCGCTGTAGCCCGCCCCCGCCGGGATCGGCACACCGGTGGAATGCTCCAATTGGGGCATGTGTACGGCGATCATCAGTGTCGACCCGTCCTCCCCGGTTCCGGTGCTCCTCGTGGGCGTGCGCGACGAGTTCACCGCGCGCGCGTGGGAGCCGCCCGCCCGGCACTGGCCGGACCGCCCCGGCCTCGTCGGCGGCCGCGACCTGCGCGCGGGCGGCACCTGGCTGGCGGTGGACCCCGGCGCGCCG
>NZ_JBEUPA010000265.1:0-5277 GCF_040492065.1 Actinomadura sp. NPDC000929
CTCCCGCGCTCGCGGACCGCGGGAGCCGGGCGCCGGTCCTGGTCCCGGCGGTGCTCCGGGCGCCGGGAATGCGAGCCGCGCTGGCCGCCGGCGCCGCGGTCAACTTCGTCATGACCGGAGTGCTGTTCGTGCTGCCGCTGGTGTTCCGGCAGAGCCTCGGGCTGACGCCGTTCCAGACCGGCCTGGCGTTCCTGCCGATGACCCTGCCGTTCGCTTTCAACCCGCTGCTCACCGGGCGCATCGTCGCGCGGACGGGGCCGCGCCGCCCCGTCCTGGCGGGCCTGGGCCTGCTGACCGCCGGGGGAGTGCTGTTCGGCGCCGTGCTGCCGGACGGCGCGTCCTACCCGCCGCTCGTCGCGGGCCTTCTGTGCACCGGGTTCGGCGTGTCGTTCGCGCTGCCCGCCCTCGCGACGATGGTCGTCGCCGCCGCCCCCGAGGGCGCGGCCGGCGCGGCGGGCGGCCTGCTGAACGCCGTCCGGCAGCTCGGCGCCACCCTCGGCGTCGCGATCATGGGGGCGTTCGCGCCGGTCGGAGCGGGGGACGGCTCCCGCGATCCGGCCGACGCCCTGCTCGTCGCCGCCGCCGTCTGCGCGGTCGCCTGCGCCTACGTCCTCGCCGCTACGCCACGCGCACGTTCGCGCCGGACGCCTTGAGGTCGTCCCGCAGGGCGCGGATGTCGGTGCGCAGCCGCTCGGCGGCCCGCGGGTCCGGTTCCAGGCCGCCGAGGCCGTCCTCGATGAGGGCGAGTTCGGCGGTCCGGAGCCGTTCGAGCAGCCGGCGCGTCTCCCCGGCCGGCACGCCCCACTGCTCCTTCCGGCGCCACTTGCGGAACGCGAGCACGTGGCCCTCGCCCGGTATCAGGACGCCGCCCCGCGTCTCGGCGTGCACCGTGCGCCGGAAGTGCGAGAGGTAGCGGCGCCTGGCCAGGCGGTAGGAGACGACCGCCGCCAGCAGGATCGGCGCGCCCTTCACCGGCATCAGCACCAGCCCGGTCAGGACGGGGGCGTCCCACCAGGAGTGCAGCGCCATCGCCAGGACGAACGCGCCCACCGCGGCGGTGAGGTGCGCCTTGGAGGCGCGTCCGATCAGGCAGCCCAGGCCCGCGCCGCCGACCGCCGTCATCGCCCAGTGGCTCCACCACGCCCCGCAGACCACCCGGGTGCCGAACGAGAAGAACGCCGCGTTCGCGTCGTGCGTGGCGCCCGTGAGGACGATCGTGTTCAGTACGTACAGGAAGTTCTCCGCGAACTGGAAACCCAGCCCCGACAGCGCGCCGTAGCCCCACCCGTCGAGCGGCCCGCGGACCGCGGCCGGCGCCATCAGCGCCAGCGTCGCGACGCCGAGCAGCTTCAGGATCTCCTCGTCCACCGGCGCGGCGATCGACGCGCCCCAGGCGGCGTTGAACCCCGGCCCGGCGGTCTTCCCGACGATCGCCTGGAACGCCGCGTTGGCGGGCAGCGCGGTCCCGAACGCGGCCAGCCCGCCCCACGCCACCGCGATCAGCGCGTAGCCGAGCGGCGGCGAGCGGACGGGGTGCAGCCGCCGCAGCAGCCACACTCCGCCGGCCAGCGCCGGCGCGAGCAGCACGGCCCCGGCGATCGCGCCGGAGGGGAAAGCCGCGACGTGCGCGCCGATCCCGCGCAGCGCGATCCAGGCGCCGAGCAGGCACGCCGCCGCCCACAGCCAGAACGCGGGACGGCGCACCGGCCCGCCGCGGGTCATCCCCATGGCGCCGCGATCCTGATCGTCCGCACCATCGCCTCGACCTGCGGGGCCGCGTCCCCGAAGGCGCGCGGCGGGCCCGTCGCCGTGACCGCCGCGCCGAGCGTCCCCTTGGCGAACACGGTCGCCGTGCCGACGCGCTCGCGTCCCGCGAGCCGTCCGGTCAGCCCGGTCAGGCCCTGCGCGGTCGTGAACGGAACGGGGCCCGTCCCGAGGCGCGTGCGCCCGCCCGCGGCGACGATCCGCCCGAGGCCGCCCCACAGCGCCCGGGTGTCCGCCGATCCCAGCGGGACCACCACGCTGAGGTCGAAGACCACGTCGCCGCTGAGCAGCTCGGCGCTGCTGGCGAGGGAGGTGGTGCCCCGGTTCAGGACCCAGCCGGGGGAGGTGACCGAGAACGTCACCGGGCGGACGCCGCCGCGCTCCGTCCCGACCGACACCACCGTGCCCGGCGCCAGCGGCTGCCCGCGGGTCCCGAGGGCCCGGTCGAGCGAGGGAAGCCCGGCGCCGAAGACCAGCAGCACGAGCGCCACCACGCCCGTCCCCCACCATCTGACCCGCACCACGCGACCCCCCGACGACGTGCGCTGCGGAAATGCCCTTTGACAGGCGGAAATGCCCCTTGACAGGGCGGCTAAACAAGATCAGGCCGCGGGGGTCACCAGTGCGCGGGCCGCGCCAGCGCGGCGGGAAGCCGCGTCGCCGCGTCGCCGCGCGCCGAGTCGAGCTGCGCCTGGGTCAGGAAGAGGCATCCGGTGAGGTCGGCGCCCCGCAGATCGGCGTCCCGCAGGTCCGCGCCGGTCAGGTCGGCGACCCGCAGGTCCGCCCCTCGGAGGTCGGCGGCGATCAGATACGCGCCGCGAAGGTCGGCGCCCCGCAGGTCGGCCCCCTTGAGCCTCGCCCCCACCAGATCCGCCCCCCGCCGGTTCTTCCTCCGTCCGGGGACACCCGCCCTGGCGAGCTCTCCCGCCCGCGACAGCAGGCCGTTCACCCTCTCCCGGACGGCCCGGACGTCCACCTCGGCGACCTCGGCGGGGCCGCCCTCGGTGAGGCGGTCGACCTCGGCGGACGCCCGCCGCAGCTCGTCGCGGATCGGGCCGGAGGACGGCATCGCCGCGGCCTGGTCCAGGTACCAGAGCATCTCGTGGAGCTGGCGCATCACGGGGAACACGGTGAACATGCGTCGCGCGACGTCCGGATCCCCGCGCCAGTCCGTGCCGGAGAAGGTCTCGCGCGACACCTTCTGCCCGGCGCCGAAGCAGTCGAAGACCGTGCAGCCCGGAAAGCCGCGCTCCCGGAGGTCGGCGTGGATGCCGCAGCGGAAGTCGGCCAAGAGGTTGCGGCAGGGCTCGCCCGCGTCCTTGTCCACGGCGAAGTCGGCGGACCGCGAGAACGGCAGCGCGACGCAGCACAGCCCGAAGCAACTGGCGCAGTCGGCCTTCAGATCCGATCTCTCCGGCACTTCCCGACCCCCGGCTCGTGGACGACGCTCCATTGTCGCGCCGGGCCGGCCGTGCCCGGGACGCGCGGACCGCCGCGATGCCGGATACAGTTGCGGACTCCTATGACACCACCCCTCACCGAACCCGCCATCGTCTCCAGACTCCGCGCCGCCGGCTGCGTGTTCGCGGAGGACGAGGCGCGGCTCATCCTCTCCACGGCCCGCACCCCGGATGACGCCGCCGCCATGGTCGAGCGGCGCGCGAACGGCGAGCCGCTCGAACACGTCCTCGGCTGGGCGATGTTCTGCGGGCTGCGGATCGCCGTCGAACCCGGGGTCTTCGTGCCGCGGCACCGCACCCAGTTCCTCGTCCGGCGGGCCCACGCCCTCGCGCCTCCCCGGCCGGTGATCCTCGACCTGTGCTGCGGATCGGGCGCGCTCGGGGCCGCGCTCGCCTCCGGCGTGGGGGAGTGCGTCCTGCACGCCGCCGACATCGAACCCGCGGCGGTGCGCTGCGCCCGCGGCAACATCGCGCCGTACGGCGGCACGGCCCACGAGGGAGACCTCTTCGACCCCGTCCCGGGTGAGCTGCGCGGGCGGGTCGACGTGCTTCTGGCGAACGTCCCCTACGTCCCGACCGGGGACGTCCCGCTGATGCCGGCGGAGGCGCGCGACCACGAACCGCGCTCGGCGCTCGACGGCGGCCCGGACGGCCTCGACGTGCTGCGCCGCGTCACCGCCGAGGCGTCGCGCTGGCTCGCCCCGGGCGGCCGCCTGCTGTTCGAGACGAGCGAGCGGCAGGCCGCCGCGGCCGTCGCCGCCGTGGAGGCCGGCGGCCTCGCGGCCGCCGTCGCGGCGTCCGAGGAATTCTCCGCCACGGTCATTGTCGGCGCAAAGCCGGTGTAAAACTCCACAGGCGGGTATCGGTCGGTCAGGACCGAACCGAAGGAGTGAAGCCAGATGCGCCGCATCAGCGCAGCGATCAGCGCCATTGTCGGGACGATCGTCAGCGTCGTGACCCTGCCGTTCCGCGTTCTGGGGCGGTTGCTGACCCCCGGTCGCGGCCGCAGCCGCCGCGGGGCGGCGTGACGCATATCCGGATCGCCCCGGGCCGGTTCTCCCCGAACGGCCCGGGGCGATCGCATGGAAAAGGCGTTGCGCGCCCGGCCGGCGTCCCGCACCATAGGAGCAAGCCACTGATCGGAAACGGACGGGAAGGAGCGGCGGCCATGGTCACGACCATCACCCAGCAGGCCCCGCGGCTTTCCGGATTCGGCGCGGGTCAGGGTCCCGCCTTTATCGGAAACGCCTCTGGATAGGGCCGCCAGGCTCCGCCGGAGGCCGCCAGGGAGAGATCCCGGCGGCCTTTCGTTTCCCTCAAGGGTCAGTAGCTCAATGGGGAGAGCGCCCGCCTTGCAAGCGGGAGGATGCCGGTTCGAATCCGGCCCGATCCACGGCCTTCGAGCTCATGTGGACGAGCGCCCGGTCGAAACCCGGGAGGACGAGGTTCGACTCCTCGGACGGCCACCGAGCGGAGCTTTCCCGGCTCCGCGCGTCGCACAGGCCTGAATGGTGAGGCGGCTGGCTTCCACCCAGCAGAACCGGGTTCGATTCCCGGGTGCGGCTCTGGACTGGACCGGCGGGAGTAACGACCCCCGGCCGGTCCTCCCCGTGCCCACGGGCGGGCGGACGCCACCGCCCGCCGGCGGGCACCCGTGCTGGATCATCCAAGGGCAGGATGCGTGACTCTGGATCACGTCATGCAGGTTCGACCCCTGCTCCAGCAGCCCGACGGCCGCGGGCCGCCGCCTCACCGGCGGAGCCCCGCAGCGTCAGTGCTCGCCCGTCGAGGCCCGCTACTTCCACGAAACGACGACCCGGCGCTCGCCCTGCTGCTGCGGCACCTGTGACCGCCGGAGACCGCCTTGACGGCGCCAGCCCGCTCGCTTAATTTGGCGTCCAAATATTGGCCGTCAAAGTATCGGCCCGCATCCCCGGCAACCTGGAGGAACGATGAGCGACTTTCCCTCGTACGCGCCGTCCGAGGAGCATGAGCTGCTGCGGAGTTCGGTGCGTGAGCTGGCCGAGGCCAAGATCGCTCCTTTCGCGGCGGA
>NZ_JBEUPA010000266.1:0-5249 GCF_040492065.1 Actinomadura sp. NPDC000929
ACCTATCCATGACGTTATGTAGATCATCCGTAACGGGGATGATCCCCGGAAACGCGCAGGTGGCCCGCAGGCACGGCGCCCGCCTCGGCGTGTACGCGCTGGCGACCGGGACCGGAGCCGAGGTCGCCTACCGCGCCGACGAGCGCTTCGCGTTCTGCTCCACCTTCAAGACGCTCGCCGCGGCGGCGGTGCTGCACCGCAACCCGCTCGGCCACCTGGACGAGCGCGTCACCTACACCCGGGCCGACGTGAACTCCATCTCACCGATCACCAAGGACCGCGTCGCCACCGGGATGACCATACGGGAGCTGTGCGACGCCGCCATCCGCTTCAGCGACGGCACGGCGGGGAACCTGCTGATGCGCGACGTCGGCGGACCTTCGGGGCTGACCGCCTACCTGCGGAGCCTCGGCGACACTGTCGGCCGCATGGACGACTACGAGCCCGAGCTGAACAGGGTGCGTCCGGAAGACCCCCGCGACACCACGAGCCCCCGGGCGATCGCCGCCGACTACCGCGCGATCGTCCTCGGGGACGCGCTGGAGCCCGGCAAGCGCGCTCTGGTCCGCGGCTGGCTCGAACGCAGCGCCACGGCCGTCGGAGCCCAGCGCGTGAGGGCGGGTCTGCCCCGGGGATGGAAGGCGGCCAGTAAGACCGGCACCGGCGACTACGGCCGGGCCAACGACATCGCCGTCGTGCGGCCTCCCCGGGGCGCCCCGCTGATGGTGGCCGTCATGTCCGACCGCCCGGGCTACGACACCCCGCCGAAGAACGCCCTGATCGCGGAGGCCACCGCGCTGGTCGTCTCGGACCTGTCCCGGGCAGGGCTGTGACCGCCGTCTCCGTCCCCGCGCCCGCCCCCGCGCCCCCCGGCCCACCGCCCGCCCCCGCCGCGAACCCGTCCGACCGCAGGGTCGTCGCGGTGGTCGTGGCGATCCAGCTCGCCGCCAGCCTCGGCTTCTTCGCGGTGATGGCGCACCTCGTCGCCCACCTCCGGCACGACCTCGGGCTGCTGGCCGGCACGGTCGGCCTGGTCCTCGGCGTGCGGGTGGGCCTGCAGTTCGCGCTGCTCCTGCCGGTCGGCGCGGTCACCGACCTGCTCGGCGCGCGCCGGACCGGAATGATCTCCTGCGCCGTGCGCGCGCTGGGGTTCGCGGGCCTCGGGTTCGCCGGAAGCGTGGGGGCGCTGCTCTGCGCGGCCGTCGCCATCGCGGTCGGCGGAGCGCTCTACAACCCCGCGGGCCACAGCCTGCTGGCGTCCGTCGGCCCCGCCGGCCGGTCGGGCGGCTTCGCCGCCTACGTCGCCGCCCAGCACCTGGCGACGGTCGCGGGCCCGCCGATGGGGCTCCTCCTTCTGGGCACCGGGTCCGGGTTCGCGCTCCTGACGGGGGTGGCCGCCGCACTCTGGGTGGTCGCCGGCGTCCTCTTCCTTCTCGTGCCCCGGTCAGGGAGGAGAAGCTCGACCGCGCGTCCCCGCGACGTCCTCGCGGGCGTGCGGGCGGTGCTCGCCGATCGGGCGTTCCTTTACTTCGCGCTGCTGACCGCGCCCACAACGCTGCTCGCCACCCACATCATGACGGCCGTGCCCCTCCTCGGCTTCACGCCCGCGGTGGCGACGCTCAGCTTCTCCCTGCTGGCGATGGTCGCGGCGGCGGTCCAGCCCCTCGTCGCCGTCCGGCGCCGCGGCGAGCGGCCGTGGGTGCTGCGGACCGGCCTGCTGTGCGCCGCGGCCGGGTTCTTCGTCCTCGCGGCGCTGGACGGCACGCGGCCCGGCCCGCTGATGCTCGCGGCCGTCCTCAACGGCGTCGCCAACGGCCTGGTCCAGCCCTCGGTCTTCCAGCGGACCGCCCGGCGCGCTCCGCCGGAGTGCTTCGGCTCCTACTACGGCGTACTGGCGTTCTGCGCCGGCATGTTCTCCTTCGCGGGCGACCTGGTGATCGGCCGCCTCTTCGACCTCGGCCCGGCGGGCGCGGCGTGGGCCCTCACCGGCGTCGGCGCCTGCGCGCTCCTGGCGGTGGCGTGCACCGCGGCGGACACCATGGCGGGCCCCGTGGCGGGCCCGGCCCGCGGCGAATAATCTTCGGGGGACGGGACGTCCGGGCGCGATTCCCGCGCGGGAGTTCGGCGTCCGCCGGGCAGTTCGGGAGGGACCACATGGACGCGGTCGACCAGGCGATCCTGCGGCGCCTGCAGCGGGACGGGCGGCAGACCAACCGCGAGCTGGCGGAGGCGGTGGGGATCGCGCCGTCCACGGCCCTGGAGCGGACGCGGGCGCTGCGCTCGCGGGGCGTCATCACCGGGTTCCACGCGGCGGCCGACCTGGAGCGGCTGGGACGCGGCGTGCAGGCGCTGATCTCGATCAGGATCCGGCCGCAGTCGCGCGAGGCGATCGAGTCCGCGCGCGACAGCATGGCCTCGATGCCCGAGACGATCGGGGTCTTCGTCGTGACCGGGAACGAGGACCTGCTCGTCCACGTGGCGGTGCCGAGCACCGCGTACCTGCGCGACTTCGTCCTCGACCGGCTGGCGCGCCGCAAGGAGTACGTGGACGTCCGCACGATCGTCGTGTACGACTACGTGCAGCCGGTCGAGCAGTCCGAACTTCCGTCGGACCACCGGCCTGAAGGCCGAACGCCCTACAGCTGAGGTATGCAGTTCTCCGTGAGCGGCGAAGGAATGACGGCCTCGGTCGGTTGAAGCGAACGAATGACGGTCCTAAGGTCTGAGTTCCGCATGTTCGCCTAGCTTCGGCGGCATGGACCGATGGAACAACACATCCGGTGTGCTGCTGGTGCTCGCCGCCGGCGTGCTCTGGGGAACGGTCGGGCCGGCGCAGGTGCTGGCGGGTCCGTCCGCGGACCCGGTCGCGGTCGGCGGCGCCCGGATCCTCTCGGGCGGGCTCGTCCTGGCCGTCCTCGTACTCGTGGCGGACCGCCGCGCGTTCCTGGCGCTGACCAGGCGCACCTGGCCGCCCCTCGCGGCGGCCTCGGCGGCGACCGGCGTCTTCCAGGCGTCGTTCTTCAGCGCGGTCGACCGGACCGGCGCGGCCGTCGCGACCGCCGTCGTGTTCGGGCTCGCGCCCGTCTCCACCGGCCTCTGCGAGCGGCTCGTCCTGGGCGCCCGGCTCGGCCGCCGCTGGTGGGCCGGGACGGCCTGCGCGGTCGGCGGCGTGGCGCTGCTGATGGTGCCGGGGGAGGCCGTCCACGCGGACCCCGCCGGGATCGCGCTGAGCCTGGCCGGCGGCACGTGCTTCGGCGTCTACACGGTCTCGGCCAAGGTGCTGGTGTCGGCCGAGACGCTCACGGGTCACGGCGGCGGGATGCGAGGGGCCGGGATGGCCGGAGCGGTGTCGGTGACGCTCCTGGCCGGGGGAGCGGCCCTGCTTCCCTGGACGCTGCCGGAACTGCCCGCCCTCGCCGCGCCGCGCTCGGCGGCCCTGGTGGCCTGGCTCGGGATCGCCGCCACCGCCGCCGCGTACATGTTCTTCGTCACCGGCCTCGGCCGGGTGACGGCCGCGACCGCCGGGACGCTCAGCCTCGCCGAGCCGCTCGTCGCCGCCGGCCTGGCCGTGGCCGTCCTCGGCGAGCGCATGTCGGCGCCGGTCGCGGCGGGGTCGCTGCTGCTGCTGGGCGGGCTGTTCCTGGTCTCGGTCCCCGCACGCGCGCCCCGCCGGCGCGGGCCGGCCCGGTATGATGGCGCCCACGCGACTGGCGCAGTCAAGGTGGAGACGACCACCGGGGAGCGAAAGTAGTCCGCACACCGCGCGCCTGGGTGTACGGGTCCCCTTCGCCGGGGTGCCCGAAGCCCCGGCGCGAGCAGCGCGGAGGCTCACGATGCACGAACCGGCCGTACCCCATCTGCAGGGCCAGGACCCCGAGATCGCCGCGCTGGTGGAGGCCGAGGCCCGCCGCCAGTACGAGAAGATCCGCCTGATCGCCTCGGAGAACTACGTCTCGGAGGCGGTGCTGGAGGCCGCCGGCACGGTCCTGACCAACAAGTACTCCGAGGGCTACGCGGGCAAGCGCTACTACGAGGGCCAGCAGAACGTCGACCCCATCGAGCTGCTCGCCATCGAGCGGGCGAAGGGCGTGTTCGGCGCCGAGCACGCCAACGTCCAGCCCTACTCGGGCTCGCCCGCCAACCTCGCCGTCTACATGGCGTTCCTGGAGCCCGGCGACCCGGTCATGGGCCTGTCGCTGCCGATGGGCGGCCACCTGACGCACGGCTGGTCGGTTTCGGCCACCGGCAAGTGGTTCCGCCCCGTCCGCTACGACGTGCGCGCCGACACCGGCCGCGTCGACATGGACCAGGTGCGCGACCTCGCCCTCAAGGAGCGGCCGAAGCTGATCTGGTGCGGCGGCACCGCGGTCCCGCGGACGATCGACTTCCCGGCGTTCGCCGAGATCGCCCGGGAGGCCGGGGCGGTCCTGGCGGCCGACATCGCGCACATCGCGGGCCTGGTCGCCGGCGGCGCGCACCCGTCCCCGGTCGGGCACGCCGACGTCGTCACCACCACCACGCACAAGACGCTGCGCGGCCCCCGCGGCGCCATGATCCTGTCGACGGCGGAGCACGCGAAGGCGGTCGACAAGGCCGTCTTCCCGGGCCTGCAGGGCGGGCCGCACAACCACACGACGGCCGCGATCGCCGTCGCGCTGAAGGAGGCGGCGCAGCCGGACTTCGCCGGGTACGCGCGGCAGGTGGTCACGAACGCCAAGGCGCTGGCCGCCGCGCTGCTGGACCGCGGCTACGACCTGATCTCCGGAGGCACCGACAACCACCTCATCCTCATCGACCTGACCGGCAAGGGCGTCGCGGGCAAGCCCGCCGCGCAGGCCCTCGACCGCGCCGGCATCGAGCTGAACTACAACGCCGTCCCGTTCGACCCGCGCAAGCCCTTCGACCCGTCCGGGCTGCGGCTCGGCACCGCCGCGATCACCACCCGGGGGATCGGCGAGGAGCACATGCCGCAGCTCGCCGCATGGATCGACGAGGTCGTGCAGGCCGCCGCCAAGCAGGACGAGGCGGTGCTGGACCGGGTCGCCGGGCAGGTCCGCGACCTGCTCGCGTCGTTCCCGATGCCCGGCTGGCGGTCCGCGCCCTGACGCTCAGCGCGGGCGCAGGAGAGTGATCATGCGCCAGGCCCCGGGGTGGGGGGGGGGGCCCCCCCCCGCGCCCGCCCCCCAGTGGCCCCAATTCGCGCCCCCCACCCCCCCCCCCGGCGGGGGGGTAGCGGCGGCCAGCGACGT
>NZ_JBEUPA010000267.1:0-5125 GCF_040492065.1 Actinomadura sp. NPDC000929
GCGTCCAGCCGGTCGAGCGCGCGTGCGGCCTCGTCGCGCGCGGCCGCGACACCGGCCTGCCCGCCGGCGTCCCGCGGGCGCGGTGGTCCGGCGGGCTCCCGGGCCCGGGGGGTGAGCTTCTCGTCTCGCACGGGGGGCTCCTTCGAACGTGCCATTCTTCGGCGCTTTCCCGAACTTCGCGCCTTCATCCCTCGCCCGATTCCCCAGGCCATCGGCTTGTGGGCTTTTAAGGAGAAATGCCGGATTTCAGGGCCGCTCCGGCCCCCTCCCGCCGCGTTTGAAACCGGCGTGCGCGGCAAGTGGCCGGATGGGGCCGGACGGGGGGAGGGGAGGGCCGGGATGACGACCGTGCAGGGGCGGCAGGACACGAGCGTCGCCGACGCGCTCGCGCGGCACCGCAAGGGAACGAGAATCGGCCACGTGCTGGCGACGACCGACCACAAGATGGTCGGCTACCTCTATCTGGGAACGTCGTTCGGGATGTTCCTGGCCGCCGGGCTCATGGCCATGCTGATGCGTGCCGAACTGCTGGAGCCCGGCAAGCAGGTGGTGAGCAACCAGACCTACAACGAGCTGTTCACCATCCACGGCACGATCATGATGCTGCTGTTCGCCACCCCGCTCTTCGCCGGGTTCGCCAACGTGCTCGTCCCGCTGCAGATCGGCGCGCCGGACGTGGCCTTCCCGCGGATGAACGCGCTCACCTACTACCTGTTCCTGTTCGGCGCGCTCATGGTGCTGGCCTCGTTCATCATGCCGGGCGGGGCCCCCGGCTTCGGCTGGTTCGCCTACACGCCCCTGTCCACCCAGACGTACACGCCGAACCAGGGCGGCGACATGTGGGCCATGGGACTGATCCTGTCGGGCCTGGGAACGATCCTGACCTCCGTGAACATGATCTCCACGATCATCGCGATGCGCGCCCCGGGCATGGTGATGTTCCGGCTCCCGATCTTCACCTGGAACGTGCTGCTGACCAGCCTGATGGTCCTCATCGCCTTCCCCGTGCTGACCGCGGCGCTGTTCGCGCTGGAGGCCGACCGCAGGCTGGGCGCCCACATCTACGACCCCTCCAACGGCGGCGCGCTGCTCTGGCAGCACCTGTTCTGGTTCTTCGGCCATCCCGAGGTCTACATCGCGGCGCTGCCGTTCTTCGGGATCATCACCGAGATCCTCCCGGTGTTCAGCCGCAAGCCGCTGTTCGGCTACCTCGGCATGGTCGGCGCCACCATCGCGATCACCGGGCTGTCGATGACGGTCTGGGCGCACCACATGTTCGCCACCGGCGGCGTGCTGCTGCCGTTCTTCTCCATCACCTCATTCATGATCGCCGTGCCGACCGGCCTGAAGTTCTTCAACTGGGTCGGGACGCTCTGGAAGGGGCATCTGACCTTCGAGACGCCCATGCTGTTCGCGCTCGGGTTCCTGGTGACGTTCCTGTTCGGCGGCCTGACGGGGGTCATCCTCGCCTCGCCCCCCATGGACTTCCACCTCACCGACTCCTTCTTCGTCGTCGCCCATCTGCACTACGTGCTGTTCGGCACCGTGGTGTTCGCGATGTTCGGCGGGTTCTACTTCTGGTGGCCGAAGATGACGGGCCGGAAGCTGAACGAGACCTGGGGGAAGGTCCACTTCTGGTCGCTGTTCTTCGGCTTCCACACCACCTTCCTCGTCCAGCACTGGCTGGGCGCCGAAGGCATGCCGCGGCGCTACGCCGACTACGCCGACCAGTTCGCGACCCTGAACTTCGTGTCGTCGATCGGCTCGTTCGTCCTGGGCGCCTCGACGTTCGCGTTCCTGTGGAACGTGCTGTGGTCCTGGCGGCACGCCGAACGCGTCGGGACGGACGACCCGTGGGGCGCCGGCGCCTCGCTGGAATGGGCGACCTCGTGCCCGCCTCCCCGCCACAACTTCACCTCGATGCCGCGCATCCGCTCCTCGCGCCCCGCGTTCGACCTGCACTACCCGCCGAAGGAGCCGCCGCAGGAGGCCGAGCCGGCGCTGCCGCCGCCGGGATGGTCCGGCTGACGGGCGCCGGTCACTCGCCCTGGCCGTCCTCCGGGCCGCTCTTCCGCAGGTCGCCCTGGCCGCCGCCGTGCGACTCCGCCTGGTAGTTGAGATAGAAGCGGTTGACGCGGGTCCGGACCTGCGTGCGGGCCCGGTCCGGTGTCGGCAGCGGGATCACGTGGTGCGGGTAGGGCGCGACCAGGTCGCCGGGCCGCCGGGCCCGCATCAGCGCCTCCGCCTCCTCCGACGGCTGCTCGTGCCGCTCCCGGAACCCCCCGTCCGGCGTCAGCGAGACCAGGCCGCTCTCCACGCCCTCCTCGCGCGTCCGCAGGTCGCGGCGCTGCAGGCTCAGGCAGACCCGGCGGGTGACGGCGAAGGCCGCGATCGGGAGGACGAAGAAGCCGGCGCGGAAGAACCAGGTCGTCCAGAACAGCGGGATCTTGAAGGTCGAGGAGAGGTAGTCGTTGCCGCCGGCCGCCAGCAGGTTGCCGTACCAGGCGATGACGGCGGCCCCGATCGCGGTCCTGGTCGCGGCGTTGCGCGGCCGGTCCAGCAGGTGGTGCAGGCGCTCGTCCCCCGTGGCCCAGCGCTCCACGAACGGGTACAGGCCGATGAGCGTGAAGAACGCGCCGGGCAGGAGGACGGCGGGGACCAGCACGTTCCAGGAGATCGTGTGCCCGGCGACGGTCGTGGACAGGGGCGGCATGATGCGCAGCGAGCCTTCGAGGAACCCGACGTACCAGTCGGGCTGGGAGCCGAACGACACCTGGTCCGGGTCGTAGGGGCCGTACAGCCAGACCGGGTTGATCTGGAAGAAGGCCGCCAGCCCGGCCAGGACGCCGAAGGTGAAGAGGAAGTAGGCCGTGCTCTGCGTCGCGAAGTGCGGGAAGGTCGGCTCCCCGGTCACCGCCCGCTCCCGCCGCCCCCGGCCCGGGAAGATCGTGTGGGTCTGGTGCCAGAGGATCATCAGGTGCGCGGTGATGAGGGCCAGCAGGATCCCGGGGATGAGCAGGATGTGCACGGTGAACAGCCGCGGGATGAACTCCTCGGCGGAGGGGAACTGCCCGCCGAAGGCCCACAGGGCCGCGTACGTCCCGGCGAGCGGGACCGACAGCAGGATGCCCTGGAAGATCCGCAGGCCGGTGCCCGACAGCAGGTCGTCCGGCAGCGAGTACCCGGCGAACCCCTCGGCGACGGCCAGCGTGAACAGCGTCGTGCCGATCACCCAGTTGATCTCCCGCGGCTTGCGGAAGGCACCGGTGAAGAAGACCCGCAGGAGGTGGACGCAGATCGCCGCGACGAAGACGTTCGCCCCCCAGTGGTGGATCTGCCGCATCAGCAGCCCGCCCCGCACGTCGAACGACACGTGCAGGGTGGAGGCGTACGCCTCGCTGACCCTGACGCCCTTGAGCGGGCCGTACGAGCCGTCGTAGACGATCTCCGTGCCGCTCGGGTGGAAGAACAGCGTCAGGTAGACGCCGCTGAGCAGGAGGACGACGAACGAGTAGAGCGCGATCTCGCCGAGCAGGAACGACCAGTGCTTGGGGAACGCCTTGCGGATGTTCTTGTCCAGGAACTCGGCTGACCCGAGCCGGTCGTTGACCCCCCAGAAGAGCTGCCGCACCCGCTCGGCCTTCGCGGTCTCGCTCCCGTTTTGCCCTGCCATAGCGTTCTCCCCCGCCGAGCAGTGGTGTCCTCTGGCGGCTACCCGGGGTGGGTAGGGGCAAACGCTCCGTGTCGGCGGCGCGGACAGGGTCAGGCGCCGGCCGCGTAGAGCACCTCCCGCATGCCGGGAAGGGCTTCCCGGTCGGCGCGCCAGACGAGGCGGAGGCCCAGGTCCGGGGCGTCGAACGCCAGCCGGGCGAGGGTTCCGGCGGCCAGCCGGTCGCGGACGGCGAACTCGGGGAGCAGCGCGATGCCGAGGCCCTGCTCGGCCCAGGACGCCATCACGGTGACGCTGCCCGCCCTGACCCGCTCGACCGCGGAGCCGAGAAGCCGCTCGCCGGCCATCCAGAACGAGCACGCCGGCACGTTGACCAGCAGCTTCTCGCCGTGCAGGTCGCCGGCGGCCAGGCGGGGGGCCGCGGCGAGCCGGTGGTCCGGCGCGGCGACGAGGGCGAGCGGCACCGGCTCCACGTCGACGAAGTCCAGCGGCGCCGGCGGGGGCGGGAAACCGAGCCCGCCCACGTCCTCCCCGGCGTCCAGCAGCAGCGCCGCCTCCAGGTCCCCGGAGGCGACCGCGTCGAGGAGCCGGTCGCGGGCCGCGTCCGACCGGACCTCGACCCGCAGCCCGGGCCGCCGCTCGGCCAGCCTGGCCAGGACGCGGGGGACGTGCGTGGCGGCGATCGACTCCAGCGCGCCGAGCCGCAGCACCGGCCGCTCCCCGGCCACCTCGCGGCGGGCCTCCTCCGCCTGCCGCAGCAGGCGCCGCGCCCACCCGCGCATCCGCTCGCCCGCCTCGGTCGGCCGCATGCCCTTCGGGCCGCGGTGGAACAGCGGGACGCCCAGCGACGCCTCCAGCGCGCGGATCTGCTCCGACACCGACGACGGCGCGAGACCGAGCGCGTTGGCCGCGTCGGTGACGGTCCGGTGGGCGAGGACGGCCTCGAACGTCCGCAGCTGGCGCAGTTCCATGCCGGTGGCAACCCGGCCCGTCCGTTCGGATATTCCGAACGCGCCGTGCGGTTCCGCCGGTGGAGCCCGGCGGCGCGGATTCCCAGACTGGGGCCCCATGACCTCGGTTCTTCCCTCCGCACCGGCGGACGCGGCCCCCGGGCGGCGCGGCCTCGCCCTCCTCGGCATCTCGCTCGGCTACTTCATGGTGCTGCTCGACACGACCGTCCTGTCGGTGGCCGAACCCGACCTCGCCGACTCCCTGAACGGGACGGTCGCGGGCCTGCAATGGGCCGTCACCGGCTACACCGTCGTCTTCGGGGCGCTGCTGCCGTCGGCGGGCGCCCTCGCCGACCGGTACGGCGCGCACCGCGTCTTCCGCGCGGGCGTCGCGGCCTTCGGCGCGGGGTCGCTGCTGTGGCAAACCGGCTTGAGGGACGGCAGCCCGACGGGGCCTCCGCCCATGACCGGCAGCGGCAGGTGGTGGGCGGACGGCCCCGCCCGG
>NZ_JBEUPA010000268.1:0-5067 GCF_040492065.1 Actinomadura sp. NPDC000929
GCCGGCGCCGGCCCCGTCGGCGTCCACCGGGGCGGCGCGGGCGACGTGGCGCACCAACCGGCTCCTGCTCGGGCGCCCCACGACGCGCGGGCTGCTGCTGGCCGGGTGGCTGCCGATCTCCCTGTCGGTGGGGGCGGAGGGGGTCGCGGTCCCCTACGCGGACGGCCTCGGCCGTCCGGACGCGGCCGGGCTGCTGCTGTCGGCCGCCGCGGCCGGGATGTTCGCCGGGAACCTGGTGGCGGCCCGCTGGATCCGCCCGGACCTGCGGGAGCGCCTCGCGCTGCCGCTGGCCGCGCTGACCGGCGCGCCGCTCCTGCTGTTCGCCTTCGGGCCGGGCCTTCCGGCGGCGTGCGCGCTGATGGCGGCGGGGACGTTCGGGCTGGGGTACGAGCTGGTCGTCCAGCGGCGGCTCGTGGACGCGGTGCCCGAGGAGATCCGCGGGCAGGCGGTCGGCCTGTACGGCAGCGGCCTCATGACCGGACAGGCCGCCGGAATCGGATTGGCGGGCGCCCTGGGCGAGGCGGTGGCGCCCGGACGGGTCATGGCGCTGTGCGGGGCCGCGACGCTGGTGGCGTGCCTCTGGCTCCACCGGCCGCTGCGCCGGGGGGTGTGGCGTGTTCGCCCTGTGAGAAGCGAACACGCCACGGACGCGGCTACTTCTGCCAGGGGAAGCGGTCGGCGAAGGCCGGCTTGAGGTGGTCCAGCCAGACCGCCTCAGGGTCGTACTGCGCGAAGAAGGGCTTGCCGACGAGATCGGCGTCGCGGCACTGGATGAAGTGCAGCGCGAAGACCTTCTGGCCCGCGATCTCCATGACCCCGTCCACGCAGACCTTGCCGGGCGTGGCCGACATGGACGGGCCGCGGACGGTCCGCGCCAGTCCGGAGACGTGCTTGTAGGCGTCGCGGAAGATCTCGTACGCCCGGCCGAGCGGCACCGCGAAGTAGTCCTGCGGGCCCGTGTCGCGCTCGACGAACATGTAGTACGGGATCAGACCCATCCGGGTCTGCGTCCGCCACATGCTCTCCCAGTCGGCGGGGTCGTCGTTGATCGTCCGGATCAGCGGCGCCTGGGTGCGGATGACCGCCCCGGTGTCGCGGATGCGGCGGCACGCCTCGGCGACCATGAGGGGTTCGAGCTCGCGCGGGTGCGTGAAGTGCGCCATGAACGCCAGGTTCTTGCCCGAGGCCACGACCTGCTCGAACAGCCGGAGCATGTCGTCGGCGTCGGGGTCGGTGACGAACTTCTGCGGCCAGTACGCCAGCGACTTGGTCCCGATCCGGATGGATTCGAGCTGCTCGATGTCGAGCAGCGGCTCGACGTAGCGGCGCAGCACCGGCTCGCCCATGATCATGGCGTCGCCGCCGGTGAACAGGACGCTGGTGACCTCGGGGTGCGCGAGGATGTACTCGCGCAGCGCGGTGGGCTCGTCGCCGGCCATCTTCAGGTCGGCCTCGCCGACGAACTGCGCCCAGCGGAAGCAGTAGGTGCAGTAGGCGTGGCAGGTCTGGCCCTGCTTGGGGAAGTACAGCACCGTCTCGTCGTACTTGTGCTGCATCCCGGGGATCTTGCCGTCCCCGAAGCTCGGGATGTTGAGCTCCATCTGGCCCGCCGGATGCGGGTTCAGCTTCATCCGCACCACGTGGGCGGCGGCCTCGATCTCCGCCTTCGGCGCCTCGCGGCTCAGCAGGTCCGACAGGCGCGCGACGTCCTCGGCGGGAAGCATGTCCTCCTGGGGGAAGACGAGCCGGTAGATCGGGTCGTCGGGCGCGGCCGACCAGTCGATGAGCTCCTCGATGACGTATGCGTTCGTCCGGAAGGGCAGGACCGTCGCCACCGCCCGGGTCGCGAGCCGCTGCGCGGGTGTCAGCCCCGCGCGAGCGGTGAGCTCGTCGAGGTGCTTCGCCGTGAAGGCGCGGAACTTGCGACCGGTGGATCGCATTGCGGGAGCCGCGTCGTTCACCAGTGTCACGTGTTGGTACTCCTTGCTGTCAGCGGGGGAAGCGCACCCGGGCGCGCCGCCACGTACCGTGATCAGAACCGCTCGGGCCACCTCATTCAACCGTTTGGGGTGGCTTCATGCCGAATTAGTACCCCCTGTACGTCCCCGACAAAGCCATGGTCAGGACATCCCCGACAAATAGGCTCCGTCATCATCGTTGACGCCTCATGTCTTGTCCAACGGCTACAGGACGTCAACTTCTCCGTCAGCCGCCCCCAAGTCTTCGGCCAGCGGATACTCGGCAAAGAGCGCCCCAGGTCACACACCCGCGGCCGGTTCGGAAATACTGGGGGGCGGGTAGGACCGATCGGCGCGCGGGACCGCGCGCGCGTGAGGGGGCCGGGTGAACGCTGACCACCGGGGCGGGCCGGGTGTCGTCCCCATGCACCTGATCGTTCTCGCGGGGCTGGCGTCGGTCACCTACGCCAGCTTCGTGCTGGAGAACCTCCTCAGCCCCAAGCTGGACTTCTTCAACGGCTATGTGAGCGAGCTCTCGGCCTCCGACCAGCCGTTCCACTTCGTCTACAGCGCCGGCGACCTCATCACCGGCGTCCTGTCGATCCTGGTGGCGGCCGGGACGCTCCGCAAGCTCACCCGCGCGCCCCTCGCCACCGCGGGGTGGGTGTTCCTCGGCCTGTTCGGCGTGTGCGCCATCGGCGACGCGTCCTTCCCCCTGGACTGCGCGCCGAGCCTGGAGACCTGGTGCGCCCTCCGGGAGCGCTCCGAGAACGTGTCGTTCTCCCACGAGTTCCACTCGGTGACCAGCAGCGCCGTGATCGTCTGCGGGGTGGCGGCGCTGCTGCTGCTGTCCCTGGCCGCCCGCCGGTACGGCTGGTGGCCCGCCCTGGCCCGGTGGGGCTGGCTGCTGGCGCTCGCCGAGTCGGTGGCCGCGCTCGGGACGCTGGTGGCGATGTACGCGGGGCAGTGGCTCGGGATCGTCCAGCGCGTCCAGATCGGCATCCTGTGCCTGGGCCTGCTGACCATCGCGTGGGCGCTGTACTCCGACCGGAGGGACGCGGCGCGCGCGGCACGGGGCGCGCTGGACGAGCGGGCGGAGGCCCTTCTGTGAGCGGCACGGACGGCAGGGCGGACGGCGGCGCGGACCTCGGCCCCGGCGAGATCGTGAACGTGGGCCGCGAGCAGGTGCACGTCGTCGAGTCGGGCCCGGCGGACGGGCCGCCGCTGCTGCTCAGCTCCGGGCTGGGCGGAGCCTGGTTCGACTGGGAGCCCTCCGTCGCGCTGCTCCGGGAGGACCACCGGGTGATCGTCTACGACCGTCCGGGCCTCGGCCTCAGCCCCGCGGCCGCCGCGCCGCCCTCGCTGCGCCGCGACACCGCCGTCATGGGGGCCCTGGCGGAGCGGGCCGGCCGGCCGGTCACCGTCCTCGCGCACTCGATGGCCGCGTTCGCCGCCGAGGCGCTGGCCAGGACGCGCCACCGGCTCGTGCGGGGCATGGTGCTGCTCGATCCGAGCTACGAGGGCGACGCGTGGGTGCCCGTGCGGCTGGCCGCCGCGCTGGCCCCGCTCGCCGCGGCGGCGGGCGCGGTGCTCGGCGCGACCCGGCTGGCGCGGGTCGCCGGGCCGTTCGGCCGCCGCATGGTCCTCAAGCGCACCAGCCTCCGGGACGACACCGTCCCGGAGGAGGTCGTCCTGTCGGTGTACGGGCGCGGGACGGTCCTCGGCACGGTCCTCGCGGAGGACATGGCCTACCGGGAGATGGCCGCCGACCTGGCGGGTCTCCGCGAGCGGCGCCCCTTCCCGCCCGTCCCGCTGGCCGTGGTGACCGCGCTGGGCGACGTGGACGGCGACGACCGCAAGCGCGCCTGGGCCGAGGCGCACGAGCGGCTCGCCGGGATGACCCCGCACGGCACGCGGATCGAGCTGCCCGACGCCCTGCACATGGTCCCGCTCGACCGTCCCGACGCGGTGGCCGACGCGGTCGCCGGCCTCCGCCGGATGGAGGGGGCGGCATGAGGCGCCTCCCCGCCGCCGTGCTCGCCGTCCTGCTCGCCGTGACGATGTCCGGCTGCAAGGTCATGCAGAGGATCTCCGACGGGGCGTACCGCAACGCCGTCACCGACGGGGTCGTGGACGAACTGGGCGAGCAGGGCATCGAGCTGCGGGAACGCCCGGACTGCAGGTCGCCGGGCCGGGAGACCGACGCGGAGGTGCGCGTCGACTGCACGGCCCTGACCACGACCGGGGAGCCGGTCACCGTGGAGGGCGTGGTCCACGACGCCGACACCGAACGTCCGCGCGAGTCCTACGTGGTGAGCGTCGGCGGGCGCGAGGTGCTCCGCAAGAGCTGCCTCGGCCTCGGCTGCGAGCACCCGAACGGCTGACCGGGCAACGAATCCGCATACGGAACGGAAAATCCGAACACGCAGTGCATACGGGGCCGTACCGTCGGTGACGTAGCGAGTGTGAAGATTCCCAGCGTGAAGATGCCGCGCCTCCGGATCGGCCGCAAGCCGGCCCTGATCCTGGGGTCCGTAGCGCTCCTCGTGATCGCCGCCGTGGGCGGCGGCGCGTTCCTGCTGCTGTCGGGGGGCGAGGAGCTGCAGTACAAGACGCAGGCCGCACTGCGCAGGGCGCTTCCCGTGACGGCCACCGCCGAGCTGCAGAAGCGCGGCGTGCGGCTCGGGGCGCCGCTGCGGTGCGCGGACCTGCCCGGCTGGACGCGGACGAAGATGCGCGTGTCCTGCACCGGCATGACCTCCGACGAGAAGCCGGTCGAGGTCATCGGCAGCGGTGAGCAGGAGTCGCGCCGCAACTACTACACGATCCTCGTGGACGGCCGGCCGGTCGTGGAGAACGCGTCGTGCCTGGGCGCCGACTGCCGCAAGGACGAGGGCTAGGGCCAAGTCCCGGCGGCGTGAGGATCGCCACTCCGGGCGTGGGGCGCCGAGGCAGGCGAAAGGACGCCATACGATGCGATGAGCTGCGTTCTTGCGGCCCACCGTGTTTCCTTCCGTCCTCCTGGAGCGGCCATGACCGGCACCGGCGAGCCGTCGCGGCCCGTGACGCCTCGCCCGGCGGAGCCCGGCCCGCCCGAGCGGGCCCCCGC
>NZ_JBEUPA010000269.1:0-4988 GCF_040492065.1 Actinomadura sp. NPDC000929
CGAGCCGCCCGCTCGGCGCCCCGGCGCCGGGCTCGCCGCCCGGGCCGTCGCCCGGCCCCGCCGCCGGCGACCGGTCCGGGAGGGTCTCCTGGGCCACGTCCCACCTCGTTCACTCTGGGTCTCTGCCGGAACGCTACCGGCCCCGGGCGTCCGCGGCGACCATGGGCCCAGGTCGCGACGGGAAAAGGGCGGCTCACCTGGTGCGGAGCCGAGGCGGGCGACGGGGCCGGTCACAGAGCTGATCGGGGCCGGCACGGGGGCCGG
This sequence comes from Actinomadura sp. NPDC000929, assembly GCF_040492065.1. NCBI lineage: Bacteria > Bacillati > Actinomycetota > Actinomycetes > Streptosporangiales > Thermomonosporaceae > Actinomadura > Actinomadura sp. NPDC000929. The sequence goes on from NZ_JBEUPA010000269.1 coordinate 265, forward strand.
ACACGGAGGAGGGCCCGCGACATCCGTCGGGCCGGAGTCGTCCCACAGGCGGTGAGAACGAGGCTCCGTTTTCTACTGGATGTCCGGGCCCTTCCCGGGTCCAACCCCCCGCACGATCGGACGGCTCCGCCCGGACACGGCCGCGGATCACCGCGCTGGCTCGGGCGGGCACGGTGGCGACCACTGGCGTGATCCCCGTCCCCGTCGCGGCGCGGCGCCCGGCGGCCCCTCGGGCGGCCGATCGGTGAGTCCCGTGCTGGACTGCAGCAAAACTACCGGCTTCCGCCACCTTGTCAACCGCCGCATGTTCTGCGGCTACTCCGTGTTAACCCAGCTCAAAACCATGATCAGGGCGTTCGGCGATTTCGCCGAACGCCCTGCACGCGATCACGTGCGCGCCGGTCAGCCTCCCGGGGCCGAGACCACGACGGTCCCGGTCGCGGTGACCGCGACGATCGGCTCGGCCAGCGCCTCGGCCGCCGACTCGCCCTTGTCGGGACGGCCCCGGCATACCACGCGGGCCTCGAAGTCCATCACGCGGCTGCGGGTGCCGGCGCGGGCCAGCACGGCGGTGGTCTCCAGGACGTCCCCGGCCCGGACGGGCGCGCGGAACTGCACGTCGGAGTAGGAGGCGAACAGGCCCTCGTCGCCGTCGGTGCGGACGCACAGCTCCGTGGCGACGTCCCCGAACAGCCCCAGCACGTAGGCGCCGTCGACCAGGTCGCCGGCGTAGTGGGCGTGCGAGTAGGGGATGTAGCGGCGGTGGGTGACGGTCAGTCCCTCACGGGGGTCGCTCACTCTTCCTCCATCGTCGTGGGGCGGTGCTCGCCGGGCAGCAGGGCGTGCACGAGGTAGCTGGCGACCTCGGCGGGCGTCGTGCCCTTGCCGAAGATGCGGTCGACGCCGAGATCGGCCTCGGTGACGGTGTCGAAGCGGGGGCCGCCGACGACCAGGAGGGGCCGCCCCATGCCCCCGGCCACCGCCGTCGGGTACTCGGCGTGGAACGCCGCCGCCATCTGCTTGGTGTTGTGCAGGTGGGCGTTGCGCTGGGTGACGACCTGCGACACCAGGACCGCGTCGGCGTTCTCCGCCTTGGCGCGCTCCACCAGCTCCTCGACCGTGACCTGGGCGCCCATGTTGACGACCTGGATCTCCCGATAGTACTCCAGGCCCTTCTCCCCCGCGAAGCCCTTCACGTTGAGGATCGCGTCGATCCCGACGGTGTGCGCGTCGGTGCCGATGCAGGCCCCGACGACCACCAGCCGCCGGTTCAGCGCCTCGCGGATCGCCAGGTTCACCTCCTGGGACGACAGCAGCGGGTAGGCGCGCTCCTCCGGGACGGGGATGGAGGCGTAGTCGATGAGGTGCCGCACCTTGCCGTACACGATGAAGAAGGTGAAGTGGGGCCCCATGGGCTTGGCGTGGACGACGCTGGCCGGGTCCAGGCCCATCTTCCCCGCGAGCTGCAGCGCGGCCGCCTCGGCGCGCTTGCCGGCCGGGACGGGAAGGGTGAACGACATCTGCACCATGCCGTCGCCGGTGGTGTCGCCGTAGGGGCGGATCACCTGCCGGGTGTCGGCGGGCTCGGCGGGGGCCTGGGTCCCGGTACCGGTTCCGGGGCTCTCGACCGTCATGCGGGCACCTCCTGGTCGGCGGCGGTGGATCGGGCGGCGTGGGGGTCCTCGGTGTCGAGGATCTCGATGGCGGGGTTGAAGTAGCCGTCGGCGCGCGGGACGACGCCGTCCAGGCCCTTGCCCCCGTCGGCGGGACGGCGGGTGACGCCGAACGTGCCCTCGGCGATCGCGTCGAGCAGCCCGTCGTCGGCGATGCGCTCCAGCAGCTCCACCGACTCCGACAGCACCTGCTTGGCGCGCTGGACGAGCATCCCGTCCGGGCGGGGCATGAAGTCCTCGGAGAGGTTCCCGCAGGCGTCGCGGACGTAGCGGACGTTCTCCAGCGCCAGGTCGCGGTCCGACAGCCAGGGGGTGTGGATGCCCTCGGTCATCATCCCGATCAGGATGATCGACTGCCCGGTCAGCACGCCGGCGAGGTTGAAGAACGCGTCCAGCAGGTAGCCGGCGAAGATGTTGCCGGTCATGTGCTTGGTCGGCGGCATGTACTTCAGCGGCGCGCCCGGGAACAGCTCCCGGACGAGCTGGGCGTGCGCCAGCTCCATCCGGAACGACTCGGGGATCGCCGGGTTGATCTCGAAGGCGTGGCCGAGGCCGAGCTGGTCGTCGGCGAGGCCGGCCTCGTGCCCGAACCGCTCGTTCAGCAGCTGGCTGACGACCACGGTGTGCGCGGCGTCGACGGCGTCGGCGGTGGTGAGGTAGTTGTCCTCGCCGGTGTTGATGACGATGCCGGCGCGGGCGTGGATCTGCCGGGAGAACCGCTGGTCGATGAAGGTGCGGCGCGGGTTGATGTCGCGGAAGATGATGCCGTACATGCAGTCGTTCAGCATCATGTCCAGGCGCTCCAGCCCGGCCAGCGTCGCGATCTCCGGCATGCACAGCCCGGAGGCGTAGTTCGTCAGCCGCACGTACCGGCCGAGCTCGCGGGAGACGTCGTCCAGGGCCGAGCGCATCAGCCGGAAGTTCTCCCGCGTGGCGTAGGTGCCGGCGTAGCCCTCCCGGGTGGCGCCCTCGGGCACGAAGTCCAGCAGCGACTGCCCGGTGGAGCGGATCACCGCGACGACGTCGGCGCCCTCGCGGGCGGCGGCCTGCGCCTGCGGGATGTCCTCGTAGATGTCGCCGGTCGCCACGATCAGGTAGACCAGCGGCCGGGGCGGGTCGGCCCGGTCGGGGGTGGGCAGCTCGGCCAGCAGCCGGTCGCGCTCGGCGCGGCGCCGGTCGATGCGCGCCATGCCGCCGCGGGCCGCCTCGCCCGCGGCCTTGCGGGCGTGCTCGGCGTCGGCGCCCGACGGCAGCCGGAACGACACCCGCCCCCGGGCGGCGGCCCGGGCCAGGTCGTCCAGGGAGCCGTGCGGACCGGCCAGCAGCGCGTCCCAGACCGGCAGGGCGAGCCCGTGCTCCAGGCCGACCTGGTCGCGGACGGCGTCGGCGAGGTGGTTGGCCCAGGGGCGCCCCTCATCGTCGGCGCCGGTCAGGCCGGCCAGCCTCAGCAGAGCCCGCTCGACCGAGACGGTGGTGTGGGAGCGGGCCATGTCGATGATGGGTTCGGCGGCCCGGGCGGCCAGGCGCCGGGCGGTGCGCACCGCCTCCGGGTCGAGGTCCAGCTTTCCCTGCGGCGCCATTGCCGTCTCCCCTCACGCAGCCGCCCCTCTCAGGCCGGTCCTAACAATCATCCTTCATACCGAGTTCTCTACGGGAGATCTTCCGGCACGGACACCGTATTCCACAAGAACTAGCGGCACATCTCCCGCCACCTTCCGCCGGCGACCAGCCCCATCTTCCCCCTCCGAGCGGTCATGTCACCCCCCGGTGACGGTCCGCGACAACCCATCACACAACGACAATGAGTAAAGCTATGCTCACCCCTGGTCACGGACGGACCGATTCCGGGAGGGGCATGATCGTTTATTTCGCGGCCGCGGCCTGCGCCGTCGGCGTGGTCATCACGGCGAGCCGGCTGGTACGACGAGCGCGCGGCACCGTGGACGACGCCGCCCCCGACGGCCCCACCAACTCCCACACCGGCGCGATGCTCTCCGCGCTGTTCCTGCTGGCGTTCGCCATCGCCATCGTCGTGCCGTGGACGACGTCGGACTCCGCCCGCTCCAACACCTACACCGAGAGCCAGGCGATCTCCGAGGCGTACTGGGCCGCCCAGCGCCTCCCCGCGGCCGACGCCCGGCGCGTCCAGGACGGGCTCATCGCCTACGTCGAACTCGTGCGCGGCCCCGAGTGGCGGCTGATGAGGCACGGCCGGCTCAGCCCCCGCGGCTGGACCGACCTCGACCGGCTCCGCCGCGAGGTCATCGCCGTCCAGGCCGGCACCGACGAGGCCAAGGACGCCCGCAGCGCCGTCCTGGACCACCTCGGCGAGATCTCCGCGGCGCGGCGGCAGCGCGCCATGGACGCCCGGACGACGCCCCCCGCCGGCCTGCTCGGCGTCACCCTCGTCACCGGCGCCGTGGTCCTGCTGCTGCCGTTCCTCGCGGGCGCCCGCCCGCGCGGCATGACGCTGGTGCCGTTGTCGCTGATGGCGGCGCTGCTCGCCGCCGGGGCCTACCTCACCGTCGACATCTCCCACGTGTTCAGCGGCGCCCTCGCCGTCGGCCCCGAGGCCTTCACCGGCCTGCACGCCGACCTGCAGCGCATCGCGGGAGGCGGCTGATGCGCCCCCGCCCCGCCGCCGCCCCGGCCCGGGTGCGGCGGGCCCGCACCCTGCCGGTGCGCGCGCTGCCCCTCCGCAGGCCGCCCGGCCGGACGCTGCTGCCGACCCTGGCGCTACCGGCTCTCACACTGCCCGCCGTGATGCTCGGCTTCCCCGCCGCCGCACAGGCCCACCCGACGCCGACGCCCCAGATCAGCCTGTGCATCGACATCGAGATCGGCGGCGGCCCCGCCGACGGCTGCGAGCCCCCGAACACCCCCGAGCCACCGCCCCCGCCCCCGCAGGAGCCGCCCTCCGACACCCCCGAACCCCCAGAACCCCCGCCGCCTTCGCCGACCCCGGAGCCGCCGGCACCACCGTCTCCCTCTCCTCCGGCGCCCGAGCCGCCCGCCCCGGCCCCGCCACCTGCGGCCGCGCCGAAACCGCCG
>NZ_JBEUPA010000270.1:0-4800 GCF_040492065.1 Actinomadura sp. NPDC000929
GCCGCCCGATGTCGGGCGGCCCGGCCCGGCGCCTCCGGGAGGGGCGCCGCGCCTCAGTCGCAGGTGAAGTCCCGCGCGGGAAGGCGGCCGGTCAGCAGGTAGCCGTTGACCGTGTCCATGACGCAGGCGTTCGGGTAGCCGCGCTGGTAGGGCGCGTGGACGTCGGCGTCCAGCGTGACCATCCGCGATCCGCGCAGCAGCCCGTGCAGAGCCTGGTTGCTCGCGTAGATCGTGCGGGTGTCGCCGGTCGCGGCCACCATCAGCGCGGGCAGCCGCCCGCCGACCTCGGTCGGCCGCTCCGCGGGCCGCGCGGGCCAGAACGCGCACGGGTTGACGTTGCGGGTCAGGGGCGCGAACAGCGGGCTGGCCGCCCGGTTCCGCTCGATGTCGCGCCGGTAGGACTCCGGATCGCGCGACGCCGTCGCGTCCCCGCAGATGATGGCGGTCTGCCCGCTCCCGTACACCGATTCGGCACCGGTGAGCAGGAACTTGAGTTCCTCGTCCAGTTCCTTGGTCGGCTGGACGCTCTCCCCCGCCGCGGCCTTGACGAAGACGCGCAGCGACTCCGCCAGCGTGGCCCTGGCCTGGTCCTCGTCGGTGCCGAGGTCGTTGAACAGCACGGCCGGCAGCACGGTGTCGTCCACGCGGTACGGGCCGACGGCGAGGGGCTTCCCGCCGGCCGCCCTGACGAGCCCGCGCACGGTGCCGAGGACTTCGTCGCGGGTGCCGCCGAGGCCGTAGGCCGCGTCGCGCTTCGCCGCCCATGCGGCCCACGCGGCGAGCGCGTGGTCGTTGGCGCCCTCGGTGCCGGCCAGCAGGCGCGGGCCGAAGCCGGCCGGGTCGACCGAGCTGTCGAGGACGACGCGGTCGAGGCGGCCGGGGAACATCGTCGCGTACACCGACCCGAGGTAGGTGCCGTAGGACGCGCCGTTGTAGGAGACCTTCCGCTCGCCGAGCGCCCCCCGGACGATGTCCATGTCGCGGGCGATGTTGCGCGTGCTGATGTGCGGCAGGACGCCGGCGTCGGTCCGCGCGCAGCGGTCGGCGAGGTCCTTGGCGAACGCCGCGGACCGGTCGAAGGAGCGGCGGCTCTCCCCCGCCGACCGGATCCACGTCCCGGCGGGCCAGTGGCAGTCCACCGCGGCGCTGCGGCCGAGCGAGCGCGGGTCCATCCCCACCAGGTCGTACCGAGGACCGGCCTTCCCCATGAGGGAGCGCATGTAGGGCGGCATGTCGAGGGCGGGCCCCGGGCCTCCCCCGTTGAGGATCATCGTGCCGATGCGGTGGGCGCGGTCGGACGCCTTCAGGCGGGAGATCGCCACGGTGATGGTGCGGCCCTCGGGACGGCGGTAGTCGAGCGGGACGGTGACGTCCGCGCACCGGGCGCCCGCCTTGTCGAGCTCCTTGCCGACCTCGTCACCGGCGTCGAGGGTGCACTTCTTCCAGTCCAGCCGCTGGTCGTAGAAGCGGGCGAGACCGCCCTTCCCGGTCGTGGCCGCTGCTGGAGCGGCGACCGGCGCACCGGTCGGTGCGGCGGCCGGTGCGGCTGCCCCGTCGCAGAAGGCCGTCTCGACGAGCCGCATCTGGTCGTCGAACGCCTCCTGGGTGGACGGGTTCTCGTTGAGGGCGACCGTCACGCGGCGCCCGGACGGCGCGACGCCCGAGACGGTGACGTAGCTTGGGAGGCCGCCCGCGTGCCCCCACCAGGTGCCGCCGCAGCGCAGCGGGGTCTCGATGAGGCCGAGGCCGTAGGCCGCGCCGTCCCAGATGCGGTCGGGGTCGGCGGGGACCGTCTGCCTCATCTGCGCGAGCATCGCGGGACTCAGCAGGCGGCCGCCCATCAGCGCACCGAAGAAGACGTTCAGGTCGCGGGGGCTGGAGATCAGCGCGCCGCCGGCCCAGCCCATCGTCGTGTTCATCTCGGTGTAGTCGTTCCAGCGGACGGTCCCGTCGCGCTCCTCGCGCATGTAGCCGTGCGCGTGCGCTCCCCTGATCCGCGTCTCGTCGCCCGGCCAGTAGGTGTCGCGCAGCCGCAGCGGCCGGATGATCCGGTGCTGGACCTCGTCCTCCAGGCTGCGCCCGCCCGCCTTCTCCGCGATGAGCCCCGCGATGATGTAGTTCGTGGTCGAGTAGTGCCAGCCGGGGCGCGGGGGCGGGAGCTTCAGCGCCCGGTCGATCAGTTCACCGGGCTCGAAGTGCCGGAAGCGGTACTCGTCCGGGTCCGAGAAGGTGTCGGTGTAGTCGGGCAGGCCGCTGGTGTGCCGCAGCAGGCTCCGCACGGTGATCTTCCGGCCGTCGTAGCCGCCCCGGTCGAGCAGACCGGGCAGGTAGCGCTCGACCGGGGCGTCCAGCGAGATCCGGCCCTCCCGCGCCAGCTGGAGCACGGTGACGGCCGTGAACGTCTTGGTGATGCTGGCGATCCGTACGCGCAGGTCCGCGCTCATCGGCCTCCCCGTGCGGCGGTCGGCCACCCCGCTGCCGGCCTTCCACGTCCCGCACGCGGGATCGTCGACGCGCACGGCGGCGCCCGTGAGCCCGTGCGTTCCGGTCAGCCGCTCCAGTGCCCGCAGGGTCGCCGCGCGGTCGGCGCAGCCGGCCGGCGCCGGCTCGGCTCGCGCGGGTGCCGGGACGGCGGCGGCCGCGGCGATCGCGGCCCCCGCCGCCAGCACCGCGACCGCCCGTCTGGCGGCCTCGCGCCGCCTCGGTGGTGTCGTCGTCATGCCCACAGACGCTAGGCACGCGAAGGCGCGGGCACACTGCGGGCAGCGGGCGGCCGCGGGGTGGGGACAGCCCCAGGACGCGTCCCGCAGACCAAAGTCGACGCGGCGCCGACCTGCGGCCACTGACGGAGGCGGTCGGCATGGCTACCGTGGGGCGGATGGACCTCCTGCGCCGGCCGTGGCGCGACTGGCTCGGCGACCTCGGCGCCGCCGGCGCCGCGATGGCGCTCGGCTGGGTGCTGCTCCAGGGCACGATCGACGACCTGCCCCCCGGGGAGACGATCCTGGTCCGGCGGGACGTGCTGATCGGCGCCGTCGCCTGCGTGTTCCTCGTCCTCTTCCGGCGCCGCCATCCGGTGGCCCTCGCGGTCGTGATGGTGTTCGCGCAGTGGGCGGCGACGACGACGCTCGGCACGGCGGCGATCGCGATGTACTCGCTGGCGATGCTGCGGCCCTGGCGGATCGCGCTGCCGATCGCCGGCGCCAGCCTGGCACTGATCATCGTGTTGTTCCGATTCGCGTCGCCCGACGGGCAGTTCCTCCAGGGAAGCGTCATCTTCGCGCTGATCTACGCGGTCCTCGTGACGACGGGCATGCTGGTGCGGTCCCGGCGGCAGCTCATCGCCTCGCTGGAGGAGCGGGCCCGCGCCGCCGAGACCGAGCAGCGGCTGCGGGTCGAGGAGGCCCGGCTGCTGGAGCGCGAGCGGCTCGCCCGCGAGATGCACGACGTCCTCGCGCACCGCATCTCGCTGCTGGCGGTGCACGCGGGGGCGCTGGAGTTCGGCCCGGGCACGCCGGACGGGCAGCGCGAGGCCGCCGGGATCATCCGGCGCAGCGCCTACGAGGCGATGGAGGACCTGCGCGAGGTGATCGGCGTCCTGCGCGACGACGCGCCCGGCGCCGATCCCGAGCGCCCGCAGCCGACGCTCGCGGACGTCCCCGCGCTCGTCGAGGAGTCGCGGCGGGCCGGGGGCCGCGTCACGCTGGAGCGGAACGTCCCCGACCCCGGGATGGTCCCCTCCCGCGTGGGGCGGCACGCCTACCGGATCGTCCAGGAGGGGCTGACGAACGCCCGCAAGCACGCGCCGGGCGCGGACGTCCGGGTGTTCCTGGACGCGGGCGCCGAACTGGACGTCGAGATCGTCAACGCGATGCCCGCCGGCCCGCCCGCCCTGCCCCTCCCCGGCTCCGGCACGGGGCTGGTCGGCCTCGCCGAGCGCGTGGCGCTGCTCGGCGGGACCCTGGAGCACGGCCGCACCGGCGACGGGCGGTTCCGGTTGCGCGCCCGCCTTCCGCTGCGGGCCGCGCATGGCGCCGGTACCGGTGGGAAAGGTGATACTCATGGCAGCGAACTCCTCTGACGAGCCCGTCCTCGAAGAACTCGACCGCGCCGAGTGCATGAAGCTCCTCGCCGGCGGCACCATCGGCCGGGTGGCGTTCGACGACGGCGAGGGACCGACGGTCATCCCCGTGAACTACGCGGTCGAGGGAGACTCGGTGATCTTCCGCACATCCGCGGCGGGCCGGCTGACCCGCAACCTGCTGACGGCGGTGACCGGCGGGGAGGTCCGGGCGGCCTTCGAGGTCGACCGGTTCGAGGAGGCCCGCCACGAGGGCTGGAGCGTGCTGCTGCGGGGCGGCGCGCACCTTCTCTCCGAGGCGGAGAAGGCCGAGGTCGCGCAGGTCCGGCCGTGGCCCGGTGGCGATCGGGAGGCGTGGTTCCGGCTGGCGGCGTCGAGCGTCACCGGACGCCGCCTGCGCCGCGACTGAGCCGCCCGTAGGGTGGCGGGATGGACTCCCCTCCCGTCCGCGTCCTGATCGTCGACGACGACGCGCTCGTCCGGGCCGGCCTGTCGATGATGCTGGCGAGCGCCGGCGACCTGGAGGTCATCGCGGACGTCGCCGACGGCGCCGAGGTCGTCGCCGCCGTGAACCAGCACCGGCCCGACGTCGTGCTGATGGACATCCGGATGCCGCGGCTGGACGGAGGCGAACGGCAGGTCGAGCGTGCTGTTGATCAGCTTCCACCGGGTGAGGTCGGACCAGTCGACGAGCGTGACGGCGACGCCCTCCTTGCCCG
>NZ_JBEUPA010000271.1:0-4642 GCF_040492065.1 Actinomadura sp. NPDC000929
GCAGCATCACGCCGGCGATCAGGACCGCCTTGATGACCACGCCCAGCGTGACGGCACCATGAAGGCCGCCCCGAGAGCGGCCACCGCGCCCGACGCCGCCAGCACGTCCGGATGGTTCCACGCGTGCCGCCGCAGGGCCTCCACCACCGGGGCGACCCCCGGCACCGGGTGGACGGCCGACCCGAGCGCCCCGGCGAGCAGCTCGATCGCGGCCACCCCGCCGAACGCGGTCACCAGCAGCGCCGCGGCGAGCCCGGCGAGCGCGCGGCGGGGCCGCAGCTCGCGGACGGCGAGCCGGCGCGCCAGCCGCCTGCCCTGCGCCTCCTCGATCAGCTCCTTGACCAGCGTCTCGGCCATGGCCACCCCCCGTGAGCCTCGGCACCTACGGCTTCGTCACCCATGGTGCGCGAAAGTCACGCGGAGTGAAACACGCCATGCCGACATCTCACGCGTTCATCGGCCGGGAACCCGCAGGTCAGCGGAAGACGACCGTCCGGTCTCCGTTGAGCAGCACGCGGTGCTCGGCGTGCCAGCGGACGGCGCGGGCGAGCGCGAGGCACTCCACGTCGCGTCCCACGGCCACCAGCTCCTCCGGGCTGTGGGTGTGGTCGACGCGCGCGACCTCCTGCTCGATGATCGGCCCCTCGTCCAGGTCGGCGGTGACGTAGTGCGCGGTCGCGCCGATCAGCTTGACGCCGCGCGCGTGCGCCTGGTGGTAGGGGCGGGCGCCCTTGAAGCTCGGCAGGAACGAGTGGTGGATGTTGATGATCGCGCCGGGCAGCTTGGCGCAGAAGTCGTCGGACAGGATCTGCATGTACCGGGCGAGGACGACGAGGTCGGCGCGGTAGTGCTCGACCAGCGTCAGGATCTCGGCCTCCTGCGCGGCCTTTCCTCCCGGCCCGACCGGCAGGTGGTGGTAGTCGATCCCGTACGACTGGGTGAGCGGCCGCAGGTCGGGGTGGTTGGACGCCACCGCGACGATGTCGATGTCGAGCAGCCCGGACCGCGTCCGGTACAGCAGGTCGTTGAGGCAGTGCCCGCCCTTCGACACCATGATCAGCACGCGCGGGCGCTCGGCCAGCGGGTGCAGCCGCCACTCCAGCCCGAGCTCGGGCACCAGGGACGCGAAGGCGCCGCGCAGCTCGTCGGGGTCGGTGTCGGCGAGCGCCGCGAACTGCACCCGCATGAAGAAGGTGCCGGTCTCGCCGTCGCCGAACTGCTGGCTCTCGACGATGTTGCACCCGCGCTCGGCCAGCAGCCCCGAGACGGCGGCCACGATGCCGGGCCGGTCGGGGCAGGACAGGGTCAGCACGTACTCGTTCACGGGTTCGCTCACGGGTCTCATTCTTGCCTCGGCGCGGGAAGCGCCAGCTCACGACGGGTCCCTCCCGAGCTTACGCGGCGGCGTCCCCGTCCCGCCGCCGTACCGGCCGGTCGGCCCGGCCGGACGCCGCCGGCCTTGTCTACCCGTGAGTAGTTTGAAGCCCCGCCTTGGGGTTACCTTTGCCCGCATGCGGCGAATCGCGCTCGTGGCGCTGGCGGTCACCCTGGCCCTGGCGGGCTGCACCGACAAGACCGGCGGGAAGGGCGGCGAGAGCGGAAAGGACGGTCGGCGCCCCGCGACCGTCGACGGCGTCCCCACCTCGGAGGGGACGCACAAGCAGAAGCTCGACGTGGGGACGGTCGGGCACCGCGAGTACCTGCTGCACGTCCCGTCCAAGGTCGCGGACGGGAAATGGAAGGACGGCAGGCCGGCCGACAGGCCCGCGCTGGTCATCGCCCTGCACGGCGGCCTGGCGACCATGGCGAAGATGCGGGACCTGACCGGCTTCGACAAGCTGTCGGACGAGCACGGCTTCCTCGTCGCCTACCCCGACGGGTTCATGACCACGTGGAACGCGGGCGACTGCTGCGGCGCGGCGAAGATCGGGAAGGTCGACGACGTCGGGTTCCTCGGCAAGCTCATCGACAAGCTCACCGGCGCCGGGCTGGCCGACCCGAGGCGCGTCTACGTCACCGGCTTCTCCAACGGTGCCGGGATGGCGTACCGGATGGCCTGCGAGAAGCCGGGCAAGGTCGCGGCGATCGGGGTGGTCGAGGGCGCGCTGGTGACCAGGTGCGACCCGGGCCGCCCGGTGTCGGCGATGATCTTCCACGGGACGGCGGACGGGAACGTCCCCTTCAACGGGGGCGGCGACCGCGACTTCAACGACAAGCGCCCGTTCCCGCCCGTCTCGGACGCGGTGGACTTCTGGCGCAAGGTCGGAGGGCTGCCCCAGCCGCGCGAGCGGGTGAAGGCGCTCAGCGGCGACACCCGGTGCGAGAGCACGGGCAAGGGCGAGCGCGGCGTCGCCGTGACGTTCTGCAGGATCGAGGGCGGGCGGCACCAGTGGCCGAAGGAGGCGAGCCCGATGCTGTGGAGCTTCTTCGCCGCCCATCCGCGCACCGGGACGTGAGATCTTTTCACATTCCCCCGGTAGTGTGGCATCGTGACGAGCATGAACCTCCGGGACCGCTATGACGCCGCGACCGCCGGGCTGGAGGCGCCGTTCGCCGTCGTCGACCTCGCGGCCTTCCGCGCCAACGCCGCCGACCTCGTGCGCCGCGCCGCCGGCAAGCCCATCCGCGTCGCCAGCAAGTCGGTGCGCTGCCGGGCCCTCCTGGAGGACGTCCTCGCGATGGAGGGCTTCGCCGGGGTCATGGCGTTCACCCTCCCCGAGGCGCTCTGGCTGGCCGCCGAGGGCGTCAGCGACGACATCCTCGTCGCCTACCCCACGGCCGACCGCACCGCGATCGCCGCGCTCGCCGCCGACCCCCGCGCGGCCCGCGCCGTCACGCTGATGGTCGACTCCCCCGAGCACCTCGAGCTGATCGAGTCCGCCGCGGGCGACCAGCGCGTGCGGGTCTGCGTCGACATCGACGCCTCGTACCGCACGCTCGGCGGCCGGGTGCGGATCGGCGCGCTGCGCTCCCCGCTGCACACCGCCGCCGACGTCCGGGCCTTCGCCGAACTGGTCCTCAAGCGGCCCTCGCTCGACCTCGTCGGGCTGATGGCCTACGAGTCGCAGATCGCGGGCGTCGGGGACGTGCCGCCCGGCCGGCCCGCGCGGGGCCGCGTCATCCGCGCCATGCAGCGGCAGTCCCGGGCGGAGCTGGCCCGGCGCCGCGCGGCGATCGTCCGGGCCGTCCGGGAGCTGACCGACCTGGAGTTCGTCAACGGCGGCGGCACCGGCAGCGTCGAGACGACGGCGGCCGAGCGCGCCGTCACCGAGGTCGCGGCCGGCTCCGGCCTCTACCAGCCGCACCTGTTCGACCAGTACTCCAACTTCGCCGGACGGCCCGCCGCGCTGTTCGCGCTGCCCGTCGTCCGGCGCCCCGCGCCCGGCGTCGTCACGTGCCTCGGCGGCGGCTACCTGGCGTCCGGGCCGGCCGACGCCGTCCGCCTCCCCCAGCCCTACCTGCCGACGGGCCTGTCCTACAGCGGCGAGGAGGGCGCGGGCGAGGTGCAGACGCCGCTGCTCGGACGCGCCGCCGACCTGCTGTCGGTGGGCGACCGCGTCTGGTTCCGCCACACCAAGGCCGGGGAGCTGTGCGAACGGTTCGACGCGCTGCACCTCATCGAGGACGGCCGGCACGTCCGCACCGTCCCCACCTACCGGGGCGAGGGCCGCACGTTCCTGTGAGCGCCGCCCCCCGACCGTCTAGGTTGGGGGCATGAGCGACGCTCCCATGATCAGTGTCCGCGGCGAGGCGGTGCTGGAGGCCGAGCCGGAGATCGCGCGCCTGTCGGTGCACGTCGAGTCGCAGGAGTCCGACCGGCGCGCGGCCCTCGACCGGCTCACCGAGCGGAACCAGCAGTGCCTCGACCTGGTCAAGTCCTACGGCGAGGCCGTGGAGAAGCTGGAGACGGGCGGCCTGTCGATCACGCCGCTGCTGAAGTACCGGCGGCGCGAGGGCGACATCCGCGCCTACCGCGGCACCGTCTGGATCAAGATCACGGTCAGCGACTTCGCGGTGCTGGGCGAGCTGGTCGCCCGGCTCGGCGACCTGGAGCGCACCTACGTCACCGGGCCGCAGTGGGAGCTGCGGCACGACAGCGAGGTGTACCGGCGGGCCGCGCGGCAGGCGGCGAACGAGGCCGTCGAGCGCGCCCGCGGCTACGCCGAGGCGCTCGGGGCCCGGCTCACCGGGCTGGTGGAGCTGTCGGACGAGGGGCTCGGCCGCGACGGCGGCTCCGGCGGGCCCGTCGCGCTCGCCGCGGCCTACGGGCGCGCGCCGGGCGGCGCGGCCGAGGAGCCCGAGCCGATCGACCTGGAGCCGGAGACGCAGATCGTCCGCGCCACCGTCGAGGCCAGGTTCACCGCGACGGCCCCCGACCTCGGCTGACCCGGCCCCCGCTGAACGGCCGGGCCGCCGCGCCCGTACTCCGGGACGTGGGAGGAACGGAATGCGGGGCGTACCGGACCGGGCTCGGCGTCTACGCCATCGGACGGCTCGCCGGCGCCGAGGCGGACGCGCTGTCGGCGCACCTGGGCGGCTGCCCGCAGTGCCGGGACGAGCTCGACCGGCTGCGCGGCGTCGCCGAGCTGCTCGCCCGCTCCGCCCGGCAGTGGAACGCAGCCGCCCCGCAGCATTCCGGCGG
>NZ_JBEUPA010000272.1:0-4495 GCF_040492065.1 Actinomadura sp. NPDC000929
CCCGGCCCCGCCGCGCCGCCGGCCGAGCACGCGGCGGCCGTGGAGGCGCTGTTCGCCGAGCTGCTGCCGCTGGACGCCGACCGGCGCGAGGAGGCCGAGGTGTGGCTGGCCTTCACGGTCGGCGCCCGCACCCGGCCCGAGCTTCGCCCGCTGGCCCGGGAGATGCACGACGACCTGCGCTCGATCGCGACGCGGGTCCTGCGGGCGGCCCGCCGCACCGGCGCCCTGCGCCCCGACCTGGACGTCGAGGTCGAGGCCGCGCGGGTGCACGCGCTGGTGGACGGGCTGACCTCGCACGCCGTCCTGCGGCCCGACGCCGCCGGCCCGGCGGAGCTGCGGGCGGTGCTGCGCCGGCACGTCAGCGAGCTGACCGGCGTCCCGGCGGGAGACCTGCCCGCGCCGCCCGGCCCGGAGGACCTGCGCGCCGGCGGGTGACGCGCCGCCTGCTAGATTCCGAACCTCGTTCTACACGAGGAGGCGCGTTGGACCCCTGGCAGACCCCGGAGCGCGCGGCGCTGCGCGCCCTGGTCCGCGACTTCACCGCGCGGGAGATCGTCCCGTTCCTCGCCGGCTGGGAGGACGCGGGCGAGCTGCCCCGCTCCCTGCACGCCCGCGCCGCCGAGGCGGGACTGCTCGGGGCGGGGTTCCCGGAGGAGGCCGGCGGGTCCGGCGGGGAGCTGTTCGACGCGCTGATCGTCGCCGAGGAGATCATCCAGTCCGGCGGGTCGGGCGGCGTGGTCGCCTCCCTGTTCACGCACGGGATCGCGCTCCCCCACATCATCGCCTCCGGGGACGAGGCGCTGATCGAGAGGTTCGCGCGGCCGGCGCTCGCCGGGGAGCTGATCGGCGCGCTCGGCGTCACCGAGCCGGGCACCGGGTCGGACGTCGCAAGCATCCGCACCACCGCCGTCCGCGACGGCGGGCACTACGTCGTCAACGGCGCCAAGATGTTCATCACCTCGGGCGTGCGGGCCGACTTCGTCACCACGGCGGTGCGCACGGGCGGGCCCGGCTTCGACGGCATCTCCCTGCTGGTCGTGGAGAAGGGGACCCCGGGGTTCACCGTGTCGAAGCCGCTGCGCAAGATGGGCTGGCTCTGCTCGGACACCGCGGAGCTGTCGTTCGACGGCGTCCGCGTCCCGGCGGAGAACCTGGTCGGCGCGGAGAACAGCGGGTTCCTGCAGATCGTCGAGAACTTCGTGACCGAGCGGCTCTCCCTCGCCGTCCAGGCCTACGCGACGGCGCAGCGCTGCCTGGACCTCACCCTCGCCTGGGTGCGGGACCGGGAGACGTTCGGGCGCCCCCTGGCCTCCCGGCAGCTCGTCCGGCACAAGATCGCCGAGATGGCGCGGCGGACCGACGTCGCCCGCACCTACACCCGCGCCGTCGCCGAACGGCACGCCGCCGGTGAGGACGTCCTCACCGAGACCGCCTACGCCAAGAACACCGCCGTCCTGGCCTGCGAGCACGTCGTGCACGAGGCCGTCCAACTGCACGGCGGGACGGGCTACATGCGCGAGTCGGAGGTGGAGCGCCACTACCGCGACGCCCGCATCCTCGGCATCGGCGGCGGCACCAACGAGATCATGAACGAGATCGCCGCGAAGCGCCTCGGGCTGTGACGCCGGAGGCGGCGCGGCGGCGCCCGGCGGTGAGAGGGGAGCCCGCCGGACGCCGCCGTCTCCGGGTCAGCCGAGGGGGTTCGCGCAGTCGATGGGCCAGTACGGGCCCCAGACGTCGAGCGAGTTCAGCACGAATCTGATCATCACCGGGTCGAAGGCGATGCCGACGTGCGCGTTGGTGTCGTTCGGGCACTTGTCCTGCAGCAGGACGTTCTGCGCGTTGGAGCCGTTGAGGAACTCCGAGGTGTAGGGCGTGACGACCTCGTCGTACTTGGTGGACAGCACGATGTAGGTCGGGCCGGGCACGGTGTCGCCGCCCTCGTTCAGCTTCTTGAGGAAGTCGGAGCCGACGATCTGCTGGCCCGCGGCCGGCGCCGCCTTCACGACCGCCTGCGTGATGCCGAGCAGGCTGCCCAGCTCCACCAGACCGGACATGTTGGTGCCGTGGTTGGACGGCACGACGCCGACCAGCTTGTTCACCTTCGCGGCGCCGCCGAGGAACTTCATGTAGTACCGCGGCATCATGCCGCCCTGCGAGTGCCCGACGATGTCGACCTTGGAGGCCCCGGTGGCGGCCGTGACCCTGTCGACGAACGCCGCCAGCTCACCGGCCGACGTGGGGATGTCGCCGATCCCCTGGACGGGGCCGTCCTTCGGGCCGCCGTAGTTGAGGGCGTAGACGCAGTACCCGGCCTTCTTGAGCGCCGGAGAGAGCTTCTGCCAGTTGAAGGCCATGTTCTCGAACGTGCCGTGCACGAGCACCACGGGGCGCGGGTGGAGGAACGAGGGCTTGCAGTTCCAGTCGTTCGCCCCTTGCGGGCTCGTCTCGGCGTGCGCGGCGGGCGCGACCGTCCCGGCCAGGCCGAGGGCGGCGGGGACCGCCGCGGCGATGACCGCCCACGAGCGGAGTCGTGTGAAACGCATGGGCATCTCCCTAATGCGGGCACGACGAACCAGGCCGGCGTCCGGCCTTTCCTGTCGCCGTGTTGATCGGGGGTGGGGTGCCCACAAGGTACGACCGCGTTCCGGCGCAGTCTTGTGGAATGACCACCGGTTACCGCGAGGGAATTGTCAGCCGATTCACAAGCGATCCGCCGCGGCCGTGTCCGGACGGGCGCGGCCGCGGGCCCGGTCAGGCCTGGGCGACGGCGCCCTCCTTGAGGAGGGTCTCGGCGTCGTCGAAGCCCAGGTCGTCCAGGACGGCCCTGGTCTGGCCGCCGGGGAGGACGGGGACGCCGTCGGTCTCGGCCGGGGTCCGGGAGAAGCGGGGGGCCGGGGCCGGCTGGCGGTGGCCGGCGAGCTCGGGGAAGACCTCGCGGGAGGTGTTGAAGGGGTGCTCGGCGGCCTCGGCCAGCGACAGGACGGGGGCCACGCAGGCGTCGCTCGGGACGAAGACCTCCGTCCACTCGTCGCGGGTCCTCGTGCGGAAGGCGGCGGCGAAGCGCTCGCGCATGGCGGGCCATCGGTCGCGGTCGTACTGGGCGGGAAGGTCCTCCCCTTCGACGCCGAGCCGGCGGAGGAACTCGGCGTAGAACTGCGGCTCGATGGCGCCGACGGCCATGTGGCGGCCGTCGGAGGTCTCGTAGACGTCGTACCAGGGGGCGCCGGTGTCGAGCATGTTGACGCCGCGGCGGTCCTCCCAGATGCCGCCCGCGAGGAAGCCCTGGATGAAGGTGGACAGGTGGGCGGTGCCGTCCACGATGGCGGCGTCGACGACCTGGCCGCGCCCGGTCGTCCGCGTCTCGAGCAGGGCCGCGAGGACGCCGGTGACGAGGTACATGCTGCCGCCCGCGAAGTCGCCGAGCAGGTTCATCGGGACCTGGGGCGGCCCGCCCGCGCGGCCGATGGCGTGCAGGGCGCCGGTGATCGCGATGTAGCCGACGTCGTGGCCGGCGGTGTGCGCCAGCGGCCCCTCCTGCCCCCAGCCGGTCATCCGCCCGTACACCAGGCGCGGGTTGCGGGCCAGGCAGTCGTCCGGGCCGATGCCGAGGCGCTCGGTGACGCCGGGGCGGAACCCTTCGAGCAGGACGTCGGACTTCTCCACCAGGCGGAGGACGACGTCCTTGCCGCGCTCGCTCTTGAGGTCGACGGCGATCGACCGCTTGCCGCGGTTGGTGAAGTCGGTGCCGCCGGCGGCCTGCCCGTCCCGGACGGCGGAGGCGCGGTCGACGCGGATCACGTCGGCGCCGAGGTCGGCCAGCAGCATCGCCGCGAACGGCCCCGGCCCGATCCCGGCCAGCTCGATCACCCGTACTCCGGAGAGCGGCCCGTTGCCCATCTGCGACTCCCTGAATCTCGTTCGGTCCCCCCAGTGTGCCCGATCGAGGTAAGCGGGTGCTGACCCGACCCGCCCTATCGGGCGGTGAGGGTCACGGCAGTGCCGGGGGTCCCCCTGCCGACGAGGAGGCGGTCGCGCGTCGCGGCGCCCCGGACCCCCTCGGCGTGCGGGACGAGACCGCGTCCCGCCGCGGCCACGTAGTACCAGCGGCCCGACGCCGCGCGCCACCACGTCCCGCTGACCGGACGCTGGACGTCGCAGGCGCCCGTGGCCCGGTTCTCCGCCCCGAGCAGGGTCGCGAAGGAGGCGGCGCCGCCGTCGGCGTACGCCACCCGGGTGCAGGTCCAGTCGGCGCTCTCCCCGCCGTGCGGCAGCGTCCCCGACCAGAAGTGGGACGCCGTGGCCGCGGAGAGGGGCCGCGAGGACGCGGGGACCGCGCAGGCCAGCCTCTTCCAGAAGGCCCGGGCGGTGCGGCCGAGCACGGCCGGGCGGTCGGGGCCGCCCGGGCGGCGGTCCGGCGGGCGGTAGCCGAGGACGGCGGCGCGCGGGCCGCCGAGGTCGCCGACCGTGCGCGCGCCGAGGTGGAAGAGCGGTC
>NZ_JBEUPA010000273.1:0-4440 GCF_040492065.1 Actinomadura sp. NPDC000929
CTGACCTTTGCCCCGCCGATGGCTGTGACGCATCTGAGTCGAGTCACCTCGGTGGCCCCCGACGGGGAGACGCAGTGGTTCTGTGACCATCTGCGAGCTGAGATCCGGCAGGGGTGTGGGCGCTCTCGGTGGGCTCGCCCCGACCGGACTGCATGGATCAAAACGCGGCCGAAGCGCTTCTGCAGACCTATGCCGGGCCTTCGGGGGCAGCACCGCTGATGTTTTTGAGCGACAGTGAGCCACGCCGATGCTTAAAGTAGCGGGCGGGCGTGGGATGAGACAGCCTGTCCCATGCGTACGTCGGACGAGACCGGAAGAGTCTCGCCGGGCTCCGCTGCCGCGGGGCAAGAAATGGAAATCGTGCACATATGGCGGCTGGACCGGGCGCGGTCCAGTTCAACGGGGGATCGAGCGCGATCCGGGAGGTGGTGGCAGTAATCCCTGAAGACGGGCCGCAGCAGGAGGCGAGGCCGGCGCAGGTGAATCGGCGGGCGCATCGGACTCCGCGGCGCAACCGCTCGGTGAGGTTCTCGCTGTCGGAGGAGGAGCATGCGTTGGTTGCCTCGGCGGCATCAGGAGAACGGCTTGCGGTCGGGGCATACGCGGCGCAGGCGGTGCTCAATGCGGCTCGAGGCAGTGTCCAGCCGCAGTACGCATTGCTGCGGGAGTCGCTGGCGATCGTGATGCATGCGTCGGGGCAGGCCCGACGGATTGGAGCCAACCTCAACCAGGCAGTCGCGGCGTTGCACTCGGGGGAGGCGTCGCCGCAGTTGCGGTGGTATGCCGAGGCGGCAGCGCGAACCGTCGAGAAGCTGGATGAGCTGGCTGACGATGTGTGTCGGCGGCTTCCTTAGCGTGGCCGGTGCGCGCTGATCGGGAAGGCAGTGCGTTCGCCGCCTGGAAGGTAGGCGTCGGTCGTCCGGGGCTTCGTCCGATCTTTGGACGGTAGATGTCGGAGCGGACGGCTCAGGCGATGTCGCGGACGGCCGTCCGCCGCGCCGCGGACGGCACGCGGACGGCTCGAACAGGGGAGTCTGTTAGTCCGGTTTCGCTACGCCGAACCAGTCCTGAGGAAGTGACCGGCCATGCCGTTGGGCTGCCCCCGATTCGGCGTAGATTGAGGCGCTATCGGAGAAGAACGGCGCATCGGGAGCGTCAGGCGTTCCGCGCCGATGCGGCTACCGCGCTGAAAGCGGCCCACGTCCGGACGCCGGAACTAGTGCGACGCAGCCGCTGCCTACTAACGGGTACGTTAGCGGATGATCTTGCTCGGATCGGTTGCGGGCAGGCGGATGCGGTGGCTCGGCAACGCCAGGAGCTGAGGACTCAGCCGACCTTTGGGGTGGCGCGGTCGATGATCGGGGCGAGGTCCAGGCTTGGCGGGAGGGTGCCGTAGGCGCCGCCCCAGTCGCCGGCCAGGCGGGTGGCGCAGAACGCGTCGGCGACCGCCGGGTGACCGTGTCTGACCAGCAGCGATGCCTGTAGGACCAGTGCCAGGTGCTCGGCTACTCGGCGGGCGCGGTACTCGATTGTGGACGTGTCGGCGAAGCTTTCCTTGGTCTCCTTGATGGCTGCGTCTAGGCGCTTGTCGGCTCCTTGGGAGAGGGCTACTTCGTCGAAGAACGCCTCTAGCGTTTGTGGTTCGCGTAGCGTTGCGCGTAGGAGATCGAGTGCCGCGACGTTGCCGGAGCCCTCCCAGATGGAGTTCAGCGGGGACTCGCGGAAGAGGCGGGGCATGCCGGACTCCTCGACGTAGCCGTTGCCGCCCAGGCATTCGAGGGCCTCGGCGGCGTGCGCGGGCCAGCGCTTGCAGATCCAGTACTTGCTGACCGCGAGGCCGAGGCGCTTGAAGGCGGTCTCGGTCTCGCTGCCGCGCACGGAGCGGTCGGTGGCGCCCGCGAGGCGCAGCATCGTGGTCGTGGCGGCCTCGGACTCGATCGCCAGGTCGGCCAGGACGTTGCGCATCAGCGGCTGGTCGATCAGCGGGCGGCCGAACGCCGAGCGGTGCGCGGCGTGGTGCGCGGCGGTGGTGACGCCGAGCCGCATGCCGGACGCGGCGCCGATGACGCAGTCCAGACGGGTCATGTTGACCATCTCGATGATGGTGCGGACGCCGCGGCCCTCGTCGCCGACGCGCCAGGCGACCGCCTCGTCGTACTCCACCTCGGAGGAGGCGTTGGAGCGGTTGCCGAGCTTGTCCTTCAGCCGCATCAGGCGCAGCGGGTTGAGGCCGCCGTCCGGCAGGACGCGGGGGACGAGGAAGCAGGTCAGGCCGCCGGGCGCCTGGGCGAGGGTGAGGAACACGTCGCACATCGGGGCGCTGGTGAACCACTTGTGGCCGACGAGCCGGTACGTCCCGTCGGGCTGGGGCGCGGCCGTGGTGGTGTTCGCGCGGACGTCCGAGCCGCCCTGCTTCTCGGTCATGGACATGCCGGCGAGGAGCGCGGTCTTGGTGAGCGGGGGCCGCAGCCCGAAGTCGTACTCCGGCCTGGCCAGGAGCGGCTCGTACTGCGCGGCCAGCTCCGGGGACTGGCGCAGCGCGGGGACGGCGGCGTAGGTCATCGAGACGGGGCAGCCGTGGCCCGCGTCGACGCGCCAGGTGTAGAACTTCGCGGCGCGGGCGACGTGGGCGCCCTCGCGGGGGTCGGTCCACGCGGAGCCGTGCAGGCCGTGCGTCACCGCGACGGTCATCAGCTCGTGCCACGCCGGGTGGAACTCGACCTCGTCGATCCGGTGCCCGCAGCGGTCGTGGGTGCGCAGGACGGGCGGGTGCTCGTTGGCGAGGCGTCCCCACTCCTGGGCCCGCTCGGTGCCGGCGAGGCGGCCGAGCTCGCGCACCTCGGGCTCGGCCCACCCGGCGCCCTCGCGGTGCAGCCCGTCCAGCAGGGCCGCCTCGTCGGACGCGTCGTGCCCGGCGAGCGGGGGGACCTGGTTGAACACCTCGTGCGTCACGCGCTCTCCCAACGTTCATGCCGTCGGTCGCAGAATACAGAACGCGGTTCGGACAACAAGATGATCATGCCTGCGGGGTGGGAGGACGTCCATCCTCCTCAGGTGGAGGGCGATCTCGTCCGCGCGGCGGATTGTCCCGCGCCGCCGGGGGCATACCGTCGAAATCATGAGTCAGTCCGGTCCGCAGCCCGAGCGGCCCGCCCCGAGCCGGCCGCCGGAGCGGCGGCGGGACGGCGGCCCCGTCCCCGAACCGGTCGACGTGACGGCCGCCCCCGACACCGGGCGGGCGGCCGAGACCGCGCGGCTCTCCGAGACCCCGCGGGCGCCCGAGGCCCGGCGGGCCTCCGACCCGGTGCGGGCGTCCGACGCCGAGCGCGAGGCCGTCGTGGAGCGGCTGCGGGTCGCCTCGGTGGAGGGGCGGCTCACCTTCGAGGAGCTGACCGAGCGCACCGAGGCCGCCTACGCGGCCGTCAGCCGGGGCGAGCTCGAACGCATCACCGCCGACCTGCCCAGCATGGGCGCGCCCGGGGCCAACCCCGCGCCAGTGCAGGTCAAGCGCAGGTTCAGCGCGGTCATGGGGGACTGCAAGGAGCGCATCGTCGGCCGCATCGACGGGCCGCTGGAGGCCGTGTCGGTGATGGGCGACGTCGAGCTCGACCTGCGCGGCGCGCAGGTCCCCACCGGCGAGGTCCACATCTGCGTGACCGCGGTGATGGGCGACGTCAAGATCATCGTTCCGGACGGCGTCAGCATCGTGCTGACCGGGCACAACTTCCTCGGCGACCGGCGGGTGGCGGTCCGCGACCCGCATCCGGGCGCCCGCGTCCCCGTCGTGCGCGTCACCGCGACCGCCGTGATGGGCGACATCAAGATCGTCGACGACGAGCACCACGCCCCGCTCCGGCGCGCCCTTGCCACCTGGTGGAAGGACCGCCGGTAGCGGGTGGGCGGGTCAGCGGGTGTCGTCGTGCGCTTCGGCGTCCTCGACGCCCTCCTCGTCCGGTGGGAGCGTGTCGGGGTGCTCGTACCTCACCCCGGGAGTCCCGGTTCCGCTGGTCTCCTCCCCGTCCGGGACGGTGCGGCCGCGGGCGTCGGACCGCTCGTTCACCGGGGCGAAGCGGCGGTCGTCGGTCTCCTCGGGCTCATGGCCGGTCTCTTCGCGCGTCATGGCCGCCCGCATACCCGGCGACCGGCGCCTCGAACGCCCCGTCAGACCGCGGTCGCCGCGCGGGAGGCCTCCAGCGCTTCGGCGTAGCGGAGGACGACCAGGTCAGCGACCTCCGGCGCCGCGCCGAGGGCGGGGGAGACAGCGGCGGCTCCGGCGGCCAGGGACTCCCGGCGGACCTTGTCGGCGAAGTGGCCCGGAGCGAGGATGTAGGACGCCACCGCCACGCGCGCGGAGCCCTTACCGGAGCCCATGCGGGTCTCGGCGGGCTTCTTGGTCAGCGGACGGTCCGGGAAGATGTTGATCCAGACCTTGCCGCCGCG
>NZ_JBEUPA010000274.1:0-4436 GCF_040492065.1 Actinomadura sp. NPDC000929
GCCGCGCTGGCCGGCGAGCACGGCGCGCCCTCGTTCGAGCGGATCGAGGAGCTGTTCGACGCCTGCGAGGCCGTGGCGTTCTCCGTCCCGCCGGACGTCCAGGCCGACCTCGCCGCCCGGGCCGCCCGGGCGGGCAAGGCCGTCCTGCTGGAGAAGCCCCTCGGCATGGACCTGGACGGCGCCCGCCGGCTCGCGGGCGCGATCGCCGAGGCCGGCGTCGTCTCGCAGATGGTCCTCACGCTGCGCTACTCGCGCGCCGCCCGCGACTTCCTCGACCGGACGCGGGAGCTGGAGCCGTTCGGCGGCTACGGCTCGTTCGTCTCCTCCGTGCTGAGCGGGGGCCCCTTCGCCACCCCGTGGCGGCTGGAGAAGGGGGCGCTGCTCGACCTCGGCCCCCACATCGTCGACATGCTGGACGCCGCGCTCGGCCGGGTCGCCGGCGTCCGCGCGCACGGCGACCCGCTCGGCTGGCTGGGGCTGACGCTGGAGCACGAGAACGGCGCGATCAGCCAGGCGTCGGTGTCGATGGCGGGCACGGGGGAGCTCCCGCCCGCCCACGTCGAGGTCTACGGGCGGGGCGGCCACGCGCGGCTCGACTGGTCGCAGCTCGGCGACGACGCGTTCGCCACGATGGTGGCCGAGTTCGCCGCCGCCGTCAGGAGCGGGGCGAGCCCCGCGCTGGACGCCGCCCACGGCCTGCGGATCCAGGAGGTGCTCGCCTCGGCCGAGGCGCAGCTGGTCTGACCTGCCTGCCATGCTTGGTCCATGGCACGCACCATCGATGACATCCTCGCCGCGGCGCGCGACCGGCTCGCGCGCGTCCACCCCGACCAGGCCCACGCCGAGATGAGTGACGGGGCGGTGCTGGTGGACATCCGCCCGGCCGCCCAGCGCGCGGAGGAGGGCGAGATCCCGGACGCGCTGATCGTGGAGCGCAACGTCCTGGAGTGGCGCTTCGACCCGGCCTCGGGCGCCCGGCTGCCCCAGGCCACCGGCCACGACCTGCGCGTGATCGTGTTCTGCTCGGAGGGCTACACCTCCAGCCTCGCCGCCGCCTCCCTGCACGACCTCGGGCTGACCAACGCGACCGACATCGTGGGCGGGTTCAAGGCGTGGCGCGCGGCGGGCCTGCCGACGACCGGGGGCGCCGACCGGTGACCAGGTGAGTTGAGCTCTTAACATTCCTGGTGTTAACTTCTGGCCTGGCGTCCGGACGGAGGAGCGGGGCATGAGCGACCGGCAGCGGCGGGGGCCCGCGCAGCGGCAGGACGCGATCGCCGAGGCGGTGCTCGCCGCGGGGTCGGGGACGGCCGCCGAGCTCGCCGAGCGGTTCGGGGTCAGCCTCATGACGATCCACCGCGACCTGGACGAACTGGAACGCCAGGGCATCGTCCGCAAGTACCGCGGCGGGGTCACCGCGCAGCGGTCCGGGGTCTTCGAGAGCAGCGTCGCCTACCGGGCCAAGACGATGCGCGAGGAGAAGGAAGCCGTCGCCGCGAGGGCGGTCGAGCTGGTCGAGCCCGGCATGGCGATCATGCTCGACGACTCGACGACGGCCCTCGCCCTCGCCCGGCGGCTCCCCGACGTCGGCCCGCTGACCATCGTCACCAACTTCCTCGACGGCCTGAACCTGCTGGCCCCGGTGCAGGGCATCCGGCTGATCGCGCTCGGCGGCGACTACGACCCGCTGCACAACTCGTTCATGGGCGTCTCGTGCGTCGAGATGATCGAGTCGTTGCAGGTCGACCTGTGCTTCGTGTCGACCTCGGCGGTGTCGGCGGGCAACGCCGGCCACCAGGAGCAGCGGGTCGTGGTCGTCAAGCGGGCCATGCTGCGCAGCGCCGTCCGCAACGTCCTGCTGGTGGACCACACGAAGCTGGGCCGCACCGCGCTGCACCGGGTCGCGCCGCTGAGCGACTTCGAGCGGGTCGTCGTGGACGACGGGGCGGCGCCGGAGGCGCTGGCCGAGCTGGCGAAGCACAAGGTCGACTACGACGTCGCCCCGCGCCGCTGACCTCCGTGTGAGCACGGACGTTATAACTAACATCGCCTGACCCGCACGTGCCTAGATCCCTCATGGGATTGATGCCGAGCTGTGACCAGGCTTTTCCGGCTTCCGGCGCGATCTTCTTCACGATCATCCGTGTTAGTTAACGTGCATGTATTGACACTTCTAACGTTCGTGATGTTACGTTCTCCCCGCGGTGGCCGCCGACCCCGGTCGCGCGGACGCCGCATCGGCTCCAACGCCCCCTTCACGGGCGCACCCCCGAGGAGATCTCAGTGAAGAAGCCCTCCCTCAGGACGGTCGCCGCGGCCGCCGCGGCGCTCGCCGCGCTCGCTCCCGCCGCGGCGTGCTCCTCCAAGAGCGCGGGGTCCGGCGGCGGCGACGCGAAGAACGCCAAGATCGCGTTCCTGATGCCCGACATCGCCTCGACCCGCTACGAGCTCTACGACGCCCCGCTCTTCAAGGCCAGGATGAAGCAGCTGTGCGGCGGCTGCACGGTGCTCTACCAGAACGCCGGCGCCGACGCCTCCAAGCAGCAGCAGCAGGCCAGCTCGGTGCTCGCCCAGGGCGTCAAGGCCATCGTGATCGACCCGGTCGACTCGGCCGCGGCGGCGTCGATCGTCCGGATGGCGCAGTCCCGGGACGTGAAGGTGATCGCCTACGACCGCCCCATCCCGGCGGCCAAGGCCGACTACTACGTCTCCTTCGACAACGAGAAGATCGGCGCGATGATCGGCCAGTCGCTGGTCGACCACCTCAAGCAGGAGAAGGCCGAGGGCGGCATCCTGGAGGTCAACGGCTCGCCCACGGACGCCGCCGCGAACCTGATCAAGAAGGGCATCCACAGCTCCGTCGACCCGAGCGGCTTCAAGCTGCTGGCCGAGTACGACACGCCCGGCTGGGAGCCCGCGAAGGCCCAGCAGTGGGTCAGCGGCCAGATCAGCAAGTTCCGCGGCCAGATCGCGGGCGTCGTCGCCGCGAACGACGGCACCGGCGGCGCCGCCGTCGCCGCGTTCAAGGCCGCCGGCACCGACGTCCCGCCGGTGACCGGCAACGACGCCGAGCTCGCCGCCGCGCAGCGGATCATCGCCGGCGACCAGTACAACACGATCTCCAAGCCGATCAAGATCGTGGCGGAGGCCGCCGCCAACGCGGCCCACACGTTCGTCCAGGGCGAGACCCCCAAGGGCAACACGACGCTGTTCGGCACGCCGTCGGAGCTCTTCACGCCGACCGTCGTCACCCAGGACAACATCGGCAAGGTCCTGCTCGGCCCGGACGGCGCCCTCAAGGCCGACAAGGTCTGCACCGCCGAGTACGCGGCCGCCTGCGCCAAGCTCGGCCTCAAGTAGCGATCTCCCGAGGTTCGTCATGTCACCAACGCCCACCCCGGCCGCCGGCGCGGCGCGCCCGCTGCTGTCGCTGCGCGGCGTCAGCAAGTCGTTCGGCGCGGTCGCCGCGCTCACCGGCGTCGACCTGGACGTCGCCGCCGGCGAGGTCGTCGCCCTCGTCGGCGACAACGGCGCCGGCAAGTCCACCCTCGTGAAGGTCCTGTCGGGCGTGCACGCCCCGGACGCGGGGACCATCACCTTCGAGTCGCGGGAGGTGAGCATCCCCACCCCGGCCGCGGCGCAGCAGCTCGGCATCGCGACCGTCTTCCAGGACCTCGCCCTCTGCGAGAACCTCAACGTGATCGAGAACCTGTTCCTCGGCCGCGAGATGCGGGCGCTGCGCCTGGACGACGTCGCGATGGAGGTCCGCTCGCGCGAGCTGCTCACCCAGCTCTCGGCGAAGATCCCCTCGGTGGGGGTCCCGGTCGCGGCGCTGTCGGGCGGCCAGCGGCAGACGGTGGCGATCGCCCGGTCGCTGCTCGGCGACCCGAAGGTCATCATCCTGGACGAGCCGACCGCCGCGCTCGGCGTCGCGCAGACCGCCGAGGTGCTCAACCTGATCGAGCGGCTCAGGGAGCGCGGCCACGGCGTCCTCATGATCAGCCACAACATGGCCGACGTGCAGGCCGTCGCCGACACCGTCGCCGTGCTGCGCCTCGGCCGCAACAACGGCGTGTTCGACGCGCGGACGACCTCCGCCGAGGAACTGGTCGCCGCCATCACCGGCGCGACCGACAACGTGGTGAGCCGCCGCGCCGGCAAGCTCCGCCCCGAGGCGCGGGACACCCCCGCAGAGGACGGCGGCGACACCGGGACGGCGCAGGAGAAGGACGCCGCCGCCGGCGGCGCGGACGGGCCGGACGGCGACCGGCCCGAGCGGGTCGCACCGGGCGGCCCGAGGAAGGGAGCGGGCGATGAGTGACCTCATGGCGCCCCCGCAGACCGGGACCGCCCAACACCCCGGACGCGGTCATCGGCCAGGTTTCCTCCTTCCTCGCGTCCACGGACAAGAAGCCCCTCAGCAACACGCGCGACTC
>NZ_JBEUPA010000275.1:0-4403 GCF_040492065.1 Actinomadura sp. NPDC000929
GCGGCGCCCCCCGCGGGCCCGCCGTGGCCCGCGGCGAGGCGGGCGCGCAGCCGCCCGGCGGCGCTCAGGACCGCCTCCCATTCGGCGTCGGTGGCGTCAACCTGCCGGTGCGCGGTGAAGGAGGGGTTCAGCTCCACCCTCCGGTCGCCGGCGTGCCGGCGGACGGCGGCGAGCATCCCTGGCACCGGATCGTGCCCTCGCGTGCGGGCCATCCCGGCGAGCACCTCGTCGAGCGCGGCGGCAGGGTCCGCGTCCGGCACGGTGACCGCGCCCTCGCAGCGGGCGACCTGCTCCTCGTACCGGTCCTCCCAGAACTCGACGCGCCAGCCGGGCCACAGCCCTTCCAGTTCCGGCACCAGCCCGGTGCCGTGGTGGCTCAGCCAGGCGCCTGCGGTGCGGGCGGCGGCGTCCACGTGCAGCCCGCCGGAGGGGATCGTCCCGAGATCCAGCCGCGGCCGTCCGCCCGCGGGCAGCCGCTCCAGCAGCCCGGGGCCCTGCCAGGCGGTGTGGACCTCCGAGAACAGCGGGTAGGCGGTGACCCGGCCGGCGGCGCGGACGGTGAGGAGGTGCACCTCCCACTCCAGGTCGGCCTCCGCCTCGCCTGGAAGGTCGCGCTCCTCCTCGTCGGGGCGGCGGACGACCGCGCGGTCCACACCGGCGGCCGCGGCGAGGTCGCCGATGCCGTCGTAGGCCCACCGCACCGTCCAGCCCGGCCAGGTCAGCGCGAGCAGCGAGAGATAGGCCCGCTTGCAGGGCACCTCCGCCGTCAGCTGGTCGCCGTAGAACATCAATCGCCGGGTCGTGTGGTCGACGACCGCGCCGCCCTCCGCCCACCCGTCGTCCAGCCAGTCGCGGGCCGGGTCGTCGAGGCGGTGCTGGGCGGAGATGAAACGCCCGGCCGCGGCCGGGCCCGCGGCCAGCACCGAGCACACGCTGTCGGCGGCCCAGTGGGAATAGTGCAGCCGCAGGCCGTTTCCGTCGATGAGGGCGAAGTTCGCGCGGGCTCCCATGGGCGGGACCCTAGCGCCGGAGCCCGCCGGGTGGCGGCCCTAGGGCGGATCGCTGCGCGCGCGGGGACGGCCCTGATACGGTCACGCGCGGTCGAATCTATGATCGCCGTGGGAGCGGCGCGGTGCCCGGGGGACGTTCGGCGCCCGCCCGCGGGGGTACGCCCCCGCCCCCACGAGGAGATGAGAGAGGCAATGGCTGATATCACCGAGTCGCCCGAATGGACCGCGCTGGCCGAGCACCAGGCGGCGATCGCCGGGCGGCACCTGCGCGAGCTCTTCGCGGAGGACCCGGGGCGCGCCGACCGGATGACCGTGACCGCGGGGGACCTGTACCTGGACTACTCCAAGCACCGCGTCACCGGCGAGACCCTGACGCTGCTCACGGCGCTCGCCGAGCGGGCGGGCCTGCGCGCCCGGATCGAGGCGATGTTCGGCGGGGAGCACATCAACGTCAGCGAGGACCGCGCCGTCCTGCACACCGCGCTGCGGCTGCCTCCCGGCGAGGCCCTGACGGTGGACGGGCAGGACGTCGCGGCCGACGTGCACGCCGTCCTGGACAGGATGGCCGACTTCGCCGGCCGCGTCCGGTCGGGGGAGTGGACGGGCTCCACCGGCAAGCGCATCACGACCGTCGTCAACATCGGCATCGGCGGCTCCGACCTCGGCCCCGCCATGGCCTACGAGGCGCTGCACGACTTCGCCGACGCGGGCGTCTCCTGCCGGTTCGTCTCCAACATCGACCCGGCCGACATCCTCGGCAAGCTCGCCGGCCTCGACCCCGAGCAGACGCTGTTCGTCGTCAGCTCCAAGACGTTCGGGACGCTGGAGACCCTCACCAACGCCAAGGTCGCGCGGCGGTGGCTCACCGAGCGGCTCGGCGACGACGCCGTCTCCCGCCACTTCGTCGCCGTGTCGACCAACGCCGAGCGGGTCGCCGAGTTCGGCATCGACACCGCCAACATGTTCGGGTTCTGGGACTGGGTGGGCGGGCGCTACTCCTTCGACGGCGCCATCGGCCTGTCGCTGATGATCGCGATCGGCGGCGAGGCGTTCCGCGAGATGCTCGCCGGGTTCCGGGAGGTCGACGAGCACTTCCGCAGCGCGCCGTTCGAGGCGAACATGCCGGTGCTGATGGGCCTGCTCGGCGTCTGGTACACCGACTTCTTCGGCGCGCAGACCCGGGCCGTCCTGCCCTACAGCCAGCGGCTGTCGCGGTTCCCCGCCTACCTCCAGCAGCTCACGATGGAGTCCAACGGCAAGTCGGTGCGGGCCGACGGCGCGCCGGTCATCGCGCAGACCGGCGAGATCTTCTGGGGCGAGCCCGGCACCAACGGCCAGCACGCCTTCTACCAGCTGCTGCACCAGGGCACCCGGCTCGTGCCCGCGGACTTCATCGGCTTCGCCGAGCCGTTCGAGGACCGCGAGGGGATGCACGACCTGCTCATCGCGAACATGCTCGCGCAGAGCTCGGCGCTCGCGTTCGGCAAGACCGCCGAGGAGATCGCCGCCGACGGCACGCCCGCGGCGGTCGTCCCGCACAAGGTCATGCCGGGCAACCGGCCGAGCAGCACGATCCTCGCCCCGAAGCTCACCCCGAAGACCCTCGGCTCCCTCGTCGCGCTCTACGAGCACATCGTCTTCGTCGAGGGGACGATCTGGGGCATCGACTCCTTCGACCAGTGGGGCGTCGAGCTCGGCAAGGTCATGGCGATGGACCTCGCCCCGGCGCTCACCTCGCAGGAGCCGCCGTCGGACGCGCCCGACCCGTCCACCGGCGCGCTCGTGCGCAGGTACCGCGAGCTGCGCGGCCGCAGCGTCTGACCCGGCGGGTCCGGGACGCGCGGAAGGGCCCGCCGGTCGACCGGCGGGCCCTTCCCTTCGCCGTCAGGCGCGCGCCGGGCCGTCAGGCGCGCGCGCCGGGCACGGGCCCCTGGACCCAGCCCTGGGACTCCAGGACGGCGCGGAACTCGCCGTAGGAGATGAAGCCGTCGAGGTTGCTGTCCGCCCTCTCGAACCTGTCCTGCGTCTCGGCTCGCGTCCAGGACAGTCCGAGCTCTTCCAGCACGAGCGTGAACTCCATCAGGTCGAGCTTCTCGTCGCCGCCGAGGTCCCCGCGCGTGAACACGGCAAGCAGTTCGTCCCCGGTCGGTCTCGTCGTCATCTCGCTCCTCGTTCAGGTCCGAAGTTGACCCCGCATCATGTCAAACAGGTGTGGGCCGGCCCTAGGAGAAACGCCGCGGGAGGATGCCCGGTTCCCCGGTCAGCCCTCGCCCGTCAGCTCGGGGACGCGGTGGCGGTAGCGCTCCAGCAGCGCGGCGTTCACCTCGTCGCCGCCGGGGACGTTCGCGCTCGTCCAGCGCGGCGGCTCCACGCCGCGCGCCGCCGCCAGGTCGTCGAGGTCGGCGAGCACCCGCGCCCACGCGTACGCGGCGAGGACGGTGGAGACCGCCGCGGTGCGCGGCGCGCCCGCCGGATGGAGCACGTCCCCGGGCGGGACGCAGGTGTCGAGCACGATGGCCGCGTGGTCGGCGAGGGTCGTGTCGGTCCGCGCCGCCGCGCCCCGCGACGCCCGCGCCGACGTCACCGCGACGACCGGCACGCCCCGCGCCTCGCACTCCCGCGCGACCTCCACCGGGTAGGGGTTGCGGCCGCTGGTGGAGAACACCACCGCCACGTCGGGCGGGGCGGGCGCGGCCTTCTCGACGACGGCGCGCCCCACCCCGTCCCGCCGCTCGGCGCGGGTGCTGCGCAGCGCGTGGTCGAGCGGGAAGACGGCCGGGTCCCAGATCGGGCGGACGGCGGCGAGGCCCCCGGCCCGGTAGAACGTCTCGAACACCATCGCCAGGGAGTGCCCGGCGCCGGCGACGTGCACGATCCCGCCGGCCTCGATCGCGTCGAGGAGCAGGGCGGCCGCGTCGCCGGCCGCCCCGCCCGAGGTCGAGTCGAGGTCGTCGAGCAGGGAGCGCACCCTGGCGGGGAACCCCGAGGACGCCGCGTCAGGCATTCGGCAGAGCCTCCTTCAGGATGCGGGCGAGGTCGTCCTCGCCGGAAGCGGCGCGCAGGCGGTCGGCGAGTCCGCCCGACAGCGCGCGCGCCAGCCCGGACAGGGTGCCGACGTGCGCGTCGGGGTCGGGCGTGCAGAACGCCAGCAGCAGGTCGACCGGGTCGTTGTCGGGATGGCCGAACTCGACGGGCCCGGCCAGCCGGGTCACGCCGACGCCGACGGCCAGGCCGCCCTCCTCGGGGCGGGCGTGGACGAGCGCGAGCCCCTTGGTCAGCACGATGTACGGGCCGTTCTCCTCCACCACCCGGACGCACGCCTCCGGGTAGCCCGCGCCCGCCGCGCCCGCGGCGACCAGGGCGGAGGCCGCCGTGCGGACGGCCTCCCGCCAG
>NZ_JBEUPA010000276.1:0-4386 GCF_040492065.1 Actinomadura sp. NPDC000929
GCCAAGGCCATGACGGCGATGACCAAGGCGATGACCAGCGCCACCAAGGCCATGTCCGACGCCGCGAAGGCGATGGACGCGGCGGCGAAGGTCATAGGCCCCGCAGCCGACCCCGCACGGCGCCGGCGACATCGGCAACTTCCCCGACCGGCCCGCCGCCGCCCGGGCCGCCAGGGCCGACGCGCTGGCCGTGGCCGCGTCCGTCCAGCACGGCCGTCCCGTCCCGGACACGGTCTGGAAGCACCTGGAGGCCAACGCCGGCGACCCCGACTACACCGAGAAGCTGTACGAGCGGCTCGGCCCGGCGGCCGCCGCGGAGCTGCTGAAGGCCGCCCAGGGCGACAGGGCGCGGCTGGCGGCCGTGCGGCAGTCCCTCGGCACGTCCAGCCACCATCTGACGATGGACGTGAAGTGGCTGCGCGCCTTCCTGGCCGAGGCCGACCGCGCCGGGGTCCGTCCCGTCGCCGTCCAGGTGCTCCTGGGCGCCGACATGAGCGGCCGCACGCGCGAGGCCCTCGCCCGGCTCGACCTGCACCCGTCCACCGCCACCGCCTGAGAGGTCGCCATGGCCGCTCCACCGCCTCCCGGCAGCCTGCCCCCGCCGATCACGGGCGCCGCGTCGGCCCGGCTGTCGCCCGCCGAGCAGCCCAACCCGGAGTACCAGCAGCTCTACCAGGCGTACTCGGACGCCTACGGCAGCATCGACCGGCTCCGGCAGGCGCTGGACGGGCCCGTGAAGACCCTCGGCGGGACGGACGCGTGGCTCGGCCCGGAGGCGCGCGAGTGGGGCGGGCAGCTCGACGCCAACCGCGGCACGCTGCGGAAGGCCGCCGACCGGATCCTCTGGGACCTCTACGATCGGCTCTCCGCGACCCAGCGGACCATCGCGCGGGTCTAGTCTCTGTCGGGTGAGGGACCCGAAGCTGCGCGAGATCGACGAACGCGCCTTCCTACGCAGGCTGAGCCCCATGCTGGACGTGTACGCGGCCGCGATGGAACCGCCGAACGAGCAGCTCCCGGGCCGGCACACCATCATGGAGCGCCATTCCTCGTATCCGGGGTTCCGCGCGTTCGTTGTCGAGCGGCGCGGGGCGCTGCCCGTCATGCCGGCGCCCGTCCAGGGGTTCGCCTACGGTTTCCACGGGGCGCGCGGCCAGTGGTGGCACGACGTCGTCTACCAGGCGCTGTCGGACCGCGAGGGGCCCGAGCACGCCGACGCGTGGCTGGAGGACGCCTTCGAGGTCGCCGAGCTGCACGTCCATCCGCAGGCGCAGGGCAGGGGTCTCGGCCGGGGGCTGCTCAACGCGCTGTGCGACGGGCGGCCGGAGCGGACGGTCGTGCTGTCGACGCTCGACAGGACGCCGGACACCCCGGCGCGCCACCTCTACCGTTCGGTCGGCCTGGTCGACCTGCTGGCCGACTTCGAGTTTCCGGGCGGCGGGCCCCGCTACGCGGTGATGGGCGGGCGGCTGCCCCTCGCGCCGTACCCGGCGCCGTCCAGCAGCGAGTAGACCTCGCGCGTCGCCGTCGACTTGTTGAACGTGATGAAGTGGATGCCCGGCGCGTCCTGCTCCAGCAGCTCGCCGCACAGCTCGGCGGCGTGCTCGATGCCGAGCCGGCGGACGGCCTCCGGGTCGCCCGCGACGGCCTCGAAGCGGGCCCTGACCTCGGGCGGGAACGGCGCGCCCGACAGCTGCTCGGACCGCTCGATCGTGCTGAGCTGGGTGACCGGCATGATGCCGGGCAGGATCGGCACGTCGCAGCCGGCGGCCTCGACGCGGTCGCGCAGCCGGAAGTAGTCCTCGGCGCGGAAGAACATCTGGGTGATCGCGTAGTCGGCGCCGGCGCGGCACTTGTCCACGAAGTGGCGGGTGTCGCTCTCGATGTCGCGCGAGCGCGGGTGCTTGTAGGGGAACGCGGCCACGCCGACGCAGAAGTCGCCGTAGGAGCGGATCATCCGGACCAGCTCGGCGGCGTACTCGACGCCCTCCGGGTGCTTGACCCACTCCCCCATCGGGTCGCCGGGCGGGTCGCCGCGCAGCGCCAGGACGTTGCGGACGCCGACGGCGGCGAACCGGCCGATCAGGTTGCGCAGCTCCGCCTGGGAGTGGTTCACGGCGGTGAAGTGCGCGACCGGTGTCAGGGTGGTGTCGGTGGCGATGCGCTCGACGATGTCGACGGTCGTGTCGCGGGTGCCGCCGCCCGCGCCGTAGGTGACCGACACGAACGTCGGGTGCAGGGACTCCAGCTCGCGGATCGCACGCCACAGGTTCCGCGCGCCCTTGTCGGTCTTGGGCGGGAAGAACTCGAACGAGAACGAGCGCTCGCCCGAGGCGAGCAGTTCTCGGACGGTCGGGGGCCTGTGGGGGCGTACGGGTCGCATTCCCCAAGCCTACAGAAGCGCGCCGGAGGGGACCGGCCCGGCGGGGAAGGGCGGCCGGCCGCCGATCCGCGTGATGCTCGCCACACCCGGCATGCGTTATGTCCGCATTTCCGAAGATCTTATGACATCTCACGTTCGCGATGGAGGGTGGAAAGCACCCAGGTGGATACGATCTCGGCATGTCGACCACCCGGATCCGCAAGGAGGTCGACGAGGCGCTGCTGGCCTTCGTCGACCGCCGGCGCCCCGCGCTGCGCGCCATCAGCGAGGACCTCGCACCGCTGCTGTCGGCCCTGGACGCCCTGCTCGGCGGCGGCAAGCGGCTGCGTCCCGCCTTCTGCTACTGGGGGTGGCGCGCGGCGGGCGGCGAGGACGGGCCCGGCATCGTGGCCGCCGCCGCGTCCCTGGAGCTGCTCCAGGCGAGCGCGCTGATCCACGACGACGTGATGGACTCCAGCGACACCCGGCGCGGCCAGCCGTCCGCCCACCGGCGGTTCGAGGCGCTGCACCGCGCCCAGGCGTGGCCGGGCGACGCCGAGGCCTTCGGCGGCGGCGCCGCCATCCTGCTCGGCGACCTGTGCCTGGCCTGGTCGGGCGAGATGTTCGAGACCTCCGGGCTGGACGGCGCGAGCAGGTCCCGCGGCCGGGAGGTCTACGACCTGATGCGCACCGAGGTCATGTGCGGCCAGTACCTCGACATGCTGGAGGGCGCGCGCCGCCAGGCGAACGTCGCGACGGCGCTGCGCGTGGTGGAGTACAAGAGCGCCAAGTACACGATCGAGCGCCCGCTGCACCTCGGCGCGGCCCTGGCCGGAGCCCGCCCCGACGTGGCGGCCGCGCTCACCGGCTACGGCCTGCCGCTCGGCATCGCCTTCCAGCTCCGCGACGACGTGCTCGGCGTGTTCGGCGACCCGGCCGAGACCGGCAAGCCCGCGGGCGACGACCTGCGCGAGGGCAAGCGGACCGTCCTGGTCGCGCTCGCCCTGGAACGCGCCTCCGCGAGCCAGGCCGCGGCGCTGGAGCGCCGTCTCGGCGACCCGGAGCTGGACCGTCCCGGCGTGGACGAGCTGCGCGCCGTCATCGAGGAGACCGGGGGCCTCGCCGCGTGCGAGGCCATGATCGAGCGCTACCTGCGCGAGGCGGAGCAGGCCCTGGAGACGGCCCCGATCACCGACGGCGCCCGGGAGGCGCTGGCGGAGCTCGCGGTGGCGGCCACCACGCGCAGCACCTGACCCGCCCGGCTCCCGCGTCCCCCGTGACACGATCCGGCCAAGTTTTCCCGGCGCACTAGAACTTTCCCACTGATCGGTGGCAGAAATGTCGCCATGTGCGCCGACACCCCAGGAGACCGCGTCCCGCGCTTCGACCCGCTCCCGGAGGAGGAGTGGGACGACGTCGTCCGGGCCGTGACCGACACGATCGGACCCCTGAACGTCATCACCACGCTCGCCCGGCACCCGGAGCTGTTCCGGTCGTGGATCGGGTTCGGCTCCATGCTGCTGATGAACGGGACGCTGGGCGCCCGCGACCGCGAGCTGGCGATCCTGCGCACGGCGCACCACCGGTCGTGCGCGTACGAGTGGGACCACCACCGGCGGGTCGCGCTGGACGCGGGGCTCACCGAGGACGAGATCGCCGCGCTCCGCGAGGACCCGGACCGGCACGGCTGGAGCGACGACGACCGCATGGTGCTGGCCGCCGCGGACGAGCTGCACGAGCGCGGCACGATCAGCGACGCCGCGTGGACGGAGCTGGCCACGCGCTTCGGGGAGCGCGAGCTGATCGAGCTGGTGATGCTCATCGGCCACTACCACATGGTCGCCTTCGCCCTGAACGCCCTGCGGGTCCAGAACGAGGACGGAGACCACGGCGCCCGGGGGGAAGGGGCGGGCGGATGAGGCCGGGACGCGGGCCGGCGGGGGCGCTCGCGGCCGTCTCCGCGCTGGCGCTGACGGCGGCGCCGGCGACCGTTCTCGCGGCGTCCGCGCCCGGCGAGGCGCGGG
>NZ_JBEUPA010000277.1:0-4379 GCF_040492065.1 Actinomadura sp. NPDC000929
GGCACCATGACCACGATGACGGCCGAGGCGACCGCGGAGGCGGTGCGCCTGGACACGGTCACCATGACCGCGGCTCCGCCGCCTCCGCGCCGGACGGCGGGACCGCCCAGCTGCTGCGGGACGGCCGGGCGATGTCGGCGACCGACGCCGGCACCGGCGTCACCGGGACGGTCGCGACGCAGCGGAAGGCGTGGGGGAGCCGGGTCGCGCTGCGACTCAGCAAGGTCGACGGGCCGCTCGCGTGCGAACTGGTCGCCGTGGACCGGCGGGGCAGGGCGCACACCGTCGTCGGCTGGTCCGTCCCCGAGAAGGGCTACGGCCTGCCCGGCTCGCCGCAGCCCCAACTGGCGCTGCAGGGCGGCACGGCGCTGCGGCCCCAGGAGATCAGCCGGTTCGAGGTCCGCACGATCGGCGAGGGCCGCACGCTGCTGACCGTCCCGGCGTAGGCCCCGCCTCCCGGAACGCGCGGCCGGGCCGCTCCCCCGCGTCTCATAGGCTGAGGCCGTGAGTGCGACCCGACCGTCCGCCGGTCCCGAGCTGATGCTGCCGGGGCTCGGCGAGGTGTACGCGGCCTACGTCCGGGAGGCCGGCGCCCTGCCCGCGCAGCCCGGCGCGCTGCAGGCCGAGATGTGGACGTCGGCGCAGCTCGGCGGCCTGGAGGCGGCGGCCCCGTACGACGCCGCCCGGCGCGCCGCGCTCGGCGACCTGATCGGCTGCCTGCACGCGGCGGCCACCCCGGGCGCGCGGGCCTTCCTGCGGGCGCTCGCCGCGATCGGCCCCGCCGAGGGGCGCGGCGCCGCGGCCCGCGCCGCCGACCGCCTCGCCGGCGTCCCGGCGGCGCCCTGGGAGGACTCGCTCGGACGGGTCGTCCCCGGGCAGGCGTGGCTGATCCAGGAGGGGCCGCTCGACGGCGACCGCCTGGTCTGCGAGTTCCGCTACGAGGGCGCCGGCACCGCCGGGATGCACGCCCTCGCCGTCCGGCTCTCCTACGGCGACGCCCCCGCCGAGATCGTGGTCGTCGGGGACGTCCCGGCGCTGATGGCCGCGGCGCGGCAGGCCATGCAGGCCGAGCTGTGCGTCGTGCAGCCCCACGACGCTGCGGCCGTGGGCGCGAGGCTCCGCGCCGCGCTCGGCACCGGGCGCGGTGGCGAGCGCGGCGCGGAGCCCCTGCCCGAGGCGTGCTACCCGGCGCTGGCGCTGGCCCGGCACCGGGCGTCCCTCCTGCCCTAGCGGCCGAGGGCGCGGTAGCGGCGGACCGACAGCGGGAAGAACACCGCCGCGATCACCAGCGGCCACACGACCGCCATCAGCACGCTGTGATGCGCCGCCCACGACCCGCCGGCCACGGGCTCGCCGAACAGCTCCCGGCACGCCGTCACGGTCGCCGACATGGGGTTCCACTCGGCCACCGCGCCGAGCCAGCCCGGCATCGTGCTCGGCGCCACCAGGGCGCTGGACAGGAACCCGATCGGCCACACCAGGATCTGCACGGCCGCCACCGACTCCGGCCCCTTGGCGACCAGGCCGAGGTAGACGCCGAGCCAGACCAGCGAGAAGCGCAGCAGCAGCAGGAGGCCGAGCCCCGCGAGGGCCCTGCCCGCACCGTCGTGGACGCGCCAGCCGATCAGCACGCCGCAGGCCGCCATCACGGCCAGCGCGACGACCGAGTGCAGCATGTCGGCGGTGGCCCGGCCCACGACGACCGCGGACGAGGCCATCGGCATCGACCGGAACCGGTCGGTCACCCCCTTGCTCGCGTCGCTGGCTATCGCGGCGAACGTCGTCTCGACCCCGAACGCCATCGTCAGCGCGAACATGCCGGGGACGATGAACGCGCGGTAACTGCCGCCGCCCGGGACGTCCATCTGCCCGCCGAACAGGTAGCCCATCATCAGCACGACCATCACCGGGAACAGCAGCCCGACGGCGACCTCGCCCGGCTTGCGCGCCCAGTGGGCCAGGGCGCGGTTGGTCAGCACCCACCCGTCGGCCGCGGCCCACCTCATCGTCCGGACGCTCAAAGAACGGCCTCCTTGTGGGGGGACGACCCCCCACGCCCCCCGGCTCGCTTCGCTCAAAGAACGGCCTCCTTCTTCTCCGTGAGGTGCAGGAACACCTCGTCCAGCGTCGGGCGGCGAAGGCCGATGTCGGCGACCGCGACGCCCGCCTCGTCCAGGGCCCGGACGGCCTCGGTCAGCGCGGCGGCCCGCCCCGACACCGGCGCCCCGACCCGCAGGGCCTCGGCGTCGACGTCCGCCTCGCCGTTCGCGACCCGGCCGACGATCTCGGCGGCGGCGGCGAGGTCCCCGGGGTCGTCCACGACGACCTCGACGCGGTCGCCGCCGAGCCGCGCCTTGAGCTCGTCGGGGGCGCCCTCGGCGATGACGCGGCCGTGGTCGATCACCGAGACGCCGGAGGCGAGCCGGTCGGCCTCCTCCAGGTACTGGGTGGTGAGCAGGACGGTCGTGCCGCCGTCCACCAGGTCGCGGATCGCGTCCCACACCTCGCCCCGGCTGCGCGGGTCGAGGCCGGTGGTCGGCTCGTCCAGGAACAGCACGGGCGGCGCGAGGATCATCGACGCGGCCAGGTCGAGGCGCCGCCGCATGCCCCCCGAGTACTCCCCCGCGGGCTTGGCGGCGGCGTCGGTGAGCCGGAACCGCTCCAGCAGCTCGTCCGCCCGCCGCCGCGCCCGCGCGGCGCCGAGGTGGTGCAGGCGGCCGAACATGACGAGGTTCTGCCGCCCGCCGAGCACCTCGTCGACCGCCGCGTGCTGCCCGACGAGCCCGATGCGGCGCCGCACCTCGACCGCGTCGCGGACCACGTCGTGCCCGGCGACGCGGGCGACGCCGCCGTCCGGCCGGGCCAGCGTGGTCAGGATCCGGACGGCGGTGGTCTTGCCCGCGCCGTTCGGGCCGAGCAGGCCGTGCACGGTCCCGGCGGGGACGCGCAGGTCCAGCCCGGCGAGGGCCTCGGTGCCGCCGTAGCGCTTGCGCAGCCCCTCGGCGACGACCGCGAACCGTGGTTCCGTCACCCGTCCTCCAAAACTATGTACGCAGTACGGATTTACCATCGCGGCCAATATAACGTACGCAGTACAGAGTTTCATCCCTGAGAGGATCGGCCGGTGACCGAGTACAGCGGGGCGGGCGACCCCAGACGCACCCTGGAGCTGCTGTGGGGGGTGCGGGAGCGCCCCAGGCGCGGGCCCAAGCCGCGGCTGACCGCGGAGGAGATCGTCCGGGCGGCGATCCGGCTGGCCGACGCCGAGGGCCTGGACGGGCTGTCGATCCGCCGCATCGCCGAGGACCTGGGCGTCTCCCCCATGTCGATCTACACCTACGTGCCGGGCAAGGCGGAGCTCGTCGACGTCATGGTCGACCGCGCGTTCGCCGAGCTGGAGCCCCCCGCCCACGACTCCTGGCGGGCCCGCCTGGAGCACATCGCCCGCGACAACTGGGCGCTGTTCCACCGGCACCCGTGGCTGCTGCAGATCACCACGGTCCGGCCGCCGCTCGGCCCGAACACGTGCGCCAAGTTCGAGTACGAGCTGCGCGCCGTGGACGGCCTCGGCCTCAGCGACGTGGAGATGGACTCGGTCGTCGCGCTCGTGACCGGCTTCGCCGAGAGCGCCGCCCGCGTGTCGGTCAACGCCGCCGAGGCCGAGCGCCGCAGCGGCATGACCGACGAGCAGTGGTGGGAGGCGAGCGCCCCCCTCCTGGAGACGCTGGTGAACGAGGACGACTACCCGCTCGGCACCCGCGTCGGCGCCGCCGTCGGGTACGAGTACGGCTCCGCCGTCGCGCCCGGGCGCGCCTTCGAGTTCGGCCTCGCCCGCGTCCTGGACGGCATCGAGGCGCTGATCAGCTCCCGCTAGCCCGCCGGGTCCGCTTCGTCGGCACGGCCCGCGCGGGGTCCTCGGGCCACGGGTGCTTGGGGTAGCGGCCGCGCAGCTCGGCCCGGACCGCCCGGTACCCCTCGCCCCAGAACGAGGCCAGATCCGCGGTGACCGCCGCGGGGCGCCCCGCCGGCGACAGCAGGTGCACCACCAGGGGCACCCGCCCCCCGGCGAGCCGCGGCGCCGCGTCCCACCCGAACAGCTCCTGCAGCTTCACGGCGAGGACGGGGCGCTCGCCCGAGTAGTCGACCCGGATCCGCGACCCCGACGGGACCTCGATCCGCTCGGGCGCGTACTCCTCCAGCCGCTTCGCCAGGTCCCAAGGCAGCAGGCCGCGCAGCAGGCCGGCGACGTCGACCCGCGCCAGGTCGGCCCGACGCCGCGCGCCCGACAGCCACTCCGGCGCCCGCTCCAGCAGCGCCGCGTCGTCGACGGCGGGCCACGGCTCCCCGAGGGCCGCGCGCAGGAACGCCAGCCGCTCGCG
>NZ_JBEUPA010000278.1:0-4364 GCF_040492065.1 Actinomadura sp. NPDC000929
CCTCGGGGTGCCCGGCGTCCGCGTCGTGGCGGGCCGCGCGCCGGACGCGCTGGAGGGCCTCCCGCCGCCCGACGCCGTCTTCGTCGGCGGCGGGCTCACCGTCCCTGGCCTGCTGGAACGCTGCTGGGACGCGCTCCGGCCCGGCGGGCGCCTCGTCGCCAACGCCGTCACCCTCGAATCGGAGGCCAAAGTGGTCGAGCTCCGCCGGACCCATGGCGGCGAGCTGGTCCGCCTCGGCGTCGAGCGCGCCGCACCGCTCGGCGGGTTCACCGGCTGGCGCCCCGCGATGCCCGTCACCGTCTGGACGACGCGGAAGGACACCCTGTGACGGTCCACTTCGTCGGCGCGGGCCCCGGCGCCGCCGACCTCATCACCGTGCGCGGCCTGAGGATCCTGGAGTCCTCACCCGTCTGCCTGTACGCGGGGTCGCTGGTGCCGGCCGAACTGCTGGAGGCGTGCCCGCCCGGCGCCCGGCTCGTCGACACCGCGAACATGACGCTGGACGAGATCGTCGCCGAGCTGACCGCCGCCCACCAAGGCGGCCTGGACGTCGCGCGGCTGCACTCGGGCGACCCATCGGTGTTCAGCGCGGTCGCCGAGCAGATGCGCCGCCTCGACGCGGCGGGCGTGCCGTACGAGGTCGTCCCCGGCGTTCCCGCGTTCGCGGCCGCGGCGGCCTCGCTCGGCCGGGAGCTGACCGTCCCCGGCGTCGGCCAGACCGTGATCCTGACCCGCACGGCCGTGCGGGCCACCCCGATGCCGGACGGCGAGGACCTCGCCACCCTCGGCGCGAGCGGCGCCACGATGGTGCTGCACCTGGCCGTCCAGCGCATCGAGGAGGTCGCCGCCGAGCTGCTGCCCCGCTACGGCGCGGACTGCCCGGTCGCCGTCGTCGCCCGCGCCAGCCGCCCGGACGAGCTGGTCCTGCGCGGCACCCTCGCCGACATCGCCGCCCGGGTGCGCGAGGCCGGGGTGCGGCGCACCGCGGTGATCGTCGTCGGCCGCGTCCTCACCGCGTCGGCGTTCCCCGACAGCCACCTCTACAGCGCCGGCCGGGACCGGGCGTGCGGCGCGTCCTGATCCTCGGCGGGACGGCGGAGGCCCGCGCGCTCGCGGCCCGGCTGACCGGCGTGCACGTCGTCTCCTCGCTCGCCGGGAGGGTGTCGGACCCGCGCCTGCCCGCCGGCGAGGTCCACATCGGAGGGTTCGGGGGCGCCGAAGGGCTCGCCGCGTGGCTGCGGGAGCACCGGATCGACCGCCTCGTCGACGCGACCCACCCGTTCGCGGAGCGGATGAGCGCCTCCGCCGCGCACGCGTCGCGGCTGACGGGCGTGCCCCTGCTCGCGCTGCGCCGCCCCGGCTGGGACGAGGAGGACGGTGACGACTGGCGGCGCGTCCCGTCCCTGCCGGACGCCGCCGCCGCGCTGCCGGACGGCGCCCGCGCGTTCCTCACCACCGGCCGCCGCAGCCTTCCGGTGTTCGCCGCGCGGACCGATGTGTGGTTCCTCGCCCGGTCGGTGGACCCTCCGGAGCCGCCCGTCCCGCCCCACGTGCACGTCCTGCTGGCGCGCGGCCCCTACACCGTGGACGGCGAGCGCGCCCTGATCCGCGAGCACCGCCTGGACGTGCTGGTCACCAAGGACAGCGGCGGCGCGATGACCCGCGCGAAGCTCACCGCCGCCCGCGAGGCCGGGCTGCCCGTCGTGATGGTCGACCGCCCGGCCCTTCCCGAGGGCGTCGCGGCGGCCGCCGACGTGGCGGCCGCCGCGGCCTGGGCTCAGGGGTAGCGGCGCGGGGTGAAGACCACGCCCCGCTCGGTCACCCGGGTGGCGGACGACCCGACGATGAGCAGGCAGCGCATGTCGACCCGGGCGGGGTCCAGCTCGCCGAGCGTCGTCACCGTCACGCTCTCCTCCGGCCCGCCGACGTCCCGCCCGACGACCACCGGGGTCTCGGGGGAGCGGTGCTTGAGCAGCAGCTCGCGCGCCGCCGGGAGCTGGTGCCTGCGCCGGCTCGACGAGGGGTTGTAGAGGGCCAGGACCAGGTCGGCCTCGGCGGCGGCGGCGAGCCGCCGCTCCACCACGTCCCACGGCTTGAGGATGTCCGACAGCGACAGGACGCAGAAGTCGTGCCCGAGGGGCGCGCCGGCCCGGGCGGCCACGGCCTGCGCCGCCGTCAGCCCCGGCACGACCCGCACCGGCACGTCCGCGAACTCGTCCTCCGCCGCCGCCTCCAGGACGGCCGTGGCCATCGCGAACACGCCGGGATCGCCGGACGAGACGACGGCCACCCGGGCCCCGTCCCGCGCGAGCGCCAGCGCGTGCCGGGCCCGGTCGGCCTCCACCCGGTTGCCGGACCCGTGCCGCCGCTGCCTCGGGTTCGGTGGCACCCGGTCCAGGTAGGGGCCGTACCCGACGAGGTCGGTCGCGGACGCCAGGACGTCCTGCGCCTCCGGCGTCAGCCACGGCCGGCCCGCCGGCCCGAGCCCGACGACCCACACCCCGCCGGCCCCCTCCGGCCGCGCCGGGGGAGGCGCGGCGAACGAGCGCTCCGCCGGGCTCGTCAGCAGCGCGAGCGCCATGTAGGGCACGTCGGCCGGATCGACGTCGGCGAGCGGGAGGACCCGCTGCCGGTCGGTGGCGGCCCGCTCGACGTACCAGCCGTCGCCGAGCCGCCCCGCGTCCTCGAACGCCTGCCTGACCTTGGGGAACGTCCGGCCGAGCTTGAGGACGGCCGCCGCGTCCGCGCTGCGCAGCCGCTCGGCGAGTTCCTCGCCGGCCAGCGTCCCGGGCAGGACGGTCAGCGTCTCCTCCCGCTCCACCAGCGGCCGCCCCGCCGCCGCGGACGCGGCGCTCAGCGACGTCACGCCCGGCACCACCTCGGCCGGGTAGTGCGGTGCGAGCCGCTTGTGCAGGTGCATGTACGACCCGTAGAACAGGGGGTCGCCCTCGCTGAGCACCACGACCGTCCGCCCCGCGTCGAGGTGCGCGGCGAGGCGGGCGGCGCAGTCGGCGTAGAAGTCCTCCAGCGCCCCCTGGTAGCCGCCGGGATGGTCGGTGGTCTCCGTCGTCACCGGGTAGACGAGCTGCTCCTCGATCCGCCCGTCCCGCAGGTACGGCTCGGCGACGGTCCGGGCGATGCTGCGGCCGTGCCGCGCGCAGTGGAAGGCCACCACGTCGGCCTCGCCGATCAGCCGCACCGCCTTCACCGTGACCAGCTCGGGGTCGCCGGGCCCGACGCCCACGCCGAACAGCCGTCCCGCCATCACTCCGCCTCACTGGCGATGGCGTTGACCGCCGCCGCCGTCATCGCGCTGCCGCCGCGCCGCCCGCGGACCACCAGATGGTCCAGGCCGCTCGCGGCGAGCGCCTCCTTGGACTCGGCCGCCCCGATGAACCCGACCGGGATCCCGAGGACCGCCGCCGGGCGCGGCGCGCCCTCCTCCACCAGCTCCAGCAGCCGGAACAGCGCGGTCGGCGCGTTGCCGATCGCGACGACCGCGCCGCCGAGCCGGTCG
Source organism: Actinomadura sp. NPDC000929 (assembly GCF_040492065.1). Taxonomy (NCBI): domain Bacteria; kingdom Bacillati; phylum Actinomycetota; class Actinomycetes; order Streptosporangiales; family Thermomonosporaceae; genus Actinomadura; species Actinomadura sp. NPDC000929. Next base: position 3,518 of record NZ_JBEUPA010000278.1, read on the forward strand.
CGCCACAGCTCCAGCGCCGCCGCGCTGCGCGTGGTGCCGAGCCGCCCGGCCAGCTCCGGCACGCCCGGCTCGCCGAGCGTGCACACGACCTCGTTGCCGGCGGGCAGCCGCGCGCGGGTCACGCCGGAGGCGACCATCCGCGCGTCGCACAGCACCGGCGCGCCCGCCAGCAGCGCCGCCCGCGCCCGCGCCACGACCCCCGGCGACCAGGCCAGGTCCTCCACCAGATCGGTCATGCCGCAGGCGTGGATCATGCGGACCGCGACCCGCGCCACGTCGTCCGGCAGTCCCGACAGGTCGGCCTCCGCGCGGATCGTCGCGAACGACCGCCGGTAGATCTCGGCGCCGTCCCGGACGTAATCGATCACTGCTGTCCCTCCGCCGTCCTCAGCTCGACCGGGCCGCGGGGCATCCCGCAGCGCCGCTCGCATCCCGTCCAGTGGACGGGGGTCTCGGGCGCGCGGCCCAGGCCGTCCACGAAGCGCCGCGCCTCGCCCTGCACGTCGCCGCGCGACTTCGCGCATCCCGGGCTCCCGGTGCAGGCCGTCACGCCCACCCAGGGCGACGCGGGATCGGTCGCGAACCCCGCCGCCGCGAGCTCCGCCGCCGCGCGGCGCGCCTCGTCCCGCTCCAGGTCGCGCACCACCACGCTGCGCCACGGCGTCACCCGCACCTCGTCCGCGACTCCGGCGAGCGCCTCGGCCTGCGCGCCCGACAGCCGGCCCAGCGGAGGCACGGCCTCCAGCGCGGCGAGCCTAGTCCCAGTCGGTCTCGTCCAGGAGTTCCTGGTAGGTCTGCGCGTAGCCGTCCGACATCAGGTAGCAGGGACGCTGCCAGCCGAAGAGGG
>NZ_JBEUPA010000279.1:0-4314 GCF_040492065.1 Actinomadura sp. NPDC000929
GATGTGCGGCTGCTCGCGAACGAGCCGGTCGATTCCGGCACGCCAGTTCCGGTTGAGCCGGGGCGCATGCTCTCCCCCGCCCTCACCGGCCATCGTCCTCGACCTGGTCGACGGGACCCGCGAGTCAGGCGCCGCGGGCGTCCGCCTGATCGTCGCCGGGCATGTCGCGGCCCTGGACCCCGGGCTGGAGCTGGCCGCCTACCGGATCGTCCAGGAGGCCCTGACCAACGCGCGCAGGCACGCGCCCGGCGCGGCCGTCGACGTGGAGCTCGACTACGCCCCGGACGCGCTGCGCGTCAGCGTCCGCGACAACGGCCCCGGCCCCGGCACCGACGCCGGCCTTGGTGGCCCGGCCGGGCACGGGCTGCTCGGCATGCGCGAGCGCGCCGCCGCCGTCGGGGGCGACCTGCGCACCGGCCCCGGGCCCGCCGGCGGGTTCCTGGTGCAGGCCACGCTGCCGCTGGGGGAGGAGTCGTGAGCGTCCGCGTCGCGGTGGCCGACGACCAGGAGGTCGTCCGCGCCGGCTTCGGGGCCCTGCTGGGCACCCAGCCCGATCTGGAGGTCGTGGCGACGGCGGGCGACGGCGCCGCCGCGGTCCGGGTGTGCCGCGACCACCGTCCCGACGTCGTGCTGATGGACGTGCGGATGCCGGTCATGGACGGCATCGAGGCCACGCGCCGCGTCACCGCCGAGCCCGACGCGCCGCGGGTCCTGATGCTGACCACCTTCGACCTGGACGAGCACGTCTACGACGCCCTCGTCGCGGGCGCCAGCGGGTTCCTGCTCAAGGACGTCACGGCCGAGCGGCTGTTCGACGCCGTCCGGGTCGTCGCCGCGGGGGAGGCGCTGCTGGCCCCGGCCGTCACCCGCCGCCTCATCGGGGAGTTCGCGCGGCTGCGGCCGCGCCCGCCGTCGGCGGGGCCGGCCCTGGACGCGCTGACCCCGCGCGAGACCGACGTGCTGCGCCTGGTCGCCGAGGGCCTGTCCAACGCCGAGATCGCCGCCCGTCTGGTCGTGGGGGAGGAGACGGTCAAGACCCACGTCAGCCGGATCCTGCGCAAGCTCGGGCTGCGCGACCGCGTCCAGGCGGTCGTCGCCGCCTACGAGAGCGGCCTGGTACTGCCCCGCTCGGGGCGGTGACGGGCGCGCCGGCCCGGCGGGGCGAGGGCCCGGCGGGCGAAGGACCGCCGGGCATGGCGAAGGCCCGCACCCCCGCCGGTACGGGCCCTCGCGTCGAGAACTGTCAGCCGCTCACGCGGACTTCCTGCGCCCCGCGCGCAGGATCTCCAGGCGTTCGGCCAGGACCTCCTCCAGGTCTTCCAGCGTGCGGCGCTCCATGAGCATGTCCCAGTGGGTCCTCGGCGGCTTTCCCTTCTTGGCTTGGGGCAGCTCGCCGTCGACCCGCAGGGCCGTGGCGCCGCAGCTGCGGCATTCCCAGGTGATCGGCACCTCGGCCTCGGCTGCGAGCGTCACGGTGAACCGGTGGCCCTTGGTGCAGGTGTAGTCCACCTCTTGGCGAGGGGCCAGATCGGTGTTGCGATCGTTCTCGTAGCTCGTCGCTCCGAGTCGGGTGCCGCGAAGTGCGCGCTCGGCCATCGTCACGTGCCTCCCAGACGGCTTGCGGTCTTGCCCAGACCAACGCTGAACACCGTGACAAGATTCCCCCACCCGGGGTGATCCAACCCTGCTGTTTGCGCTCGTCCCCGGCCGCCGGCGGGGAACACGCGGCTGGCGCGCTAGTGACGGGACGTGAGCACCGCGTCGATGAGCCCGTAGTCCTTGGCCTCGGCGGCGCTGAAGTAGCGGTCGCGGTCCAGGTCGCGGCGGACGGTCACGGGGTCGTGCCCGGTGGCCTCGGCCAGGATCGCCTCGGTCTGCTCGCGCATCCGCAGCACCTCCCGCGCCTGGATCGCCAGGTCGGTGGCGGCGCCCTCGGCCACGTCGATCTCCGGCTCGTGCAGGAGGATCCGGGCGCTCGGCAGCGCCTGCCTGCGCCCCGGCGAGCCCGCCGCCAGCAGGATCGCCGCCGCCGACCCGGCCTGCCCGACGCAGGTCGTCTCGATCTCGGGCCGCACGTAGCGCATGGTGTCGCAGATCGCCAGCATCGCGGTGATCGACCCGCCCGGCGAGTTGATGTAGAGGGCGATGGGCCGGTCGGGGTCCATGCCCTCCAGCGCCAGCATCTGCGCCGTGACGTCGCCCGCGCTGGTGTCGTCCACCGGCGCGCCGAGGAACACGATGCGCTCCTCGAACAGCTTGCTGTAGGGGTCGGTCTCCTTGCGGCCCTGGCCGGTGCGCTCCTCGAACTGGGGGACGAGGGAGCGCCGTTCCGCGCGTGTCATGTGCCCACCCGGTCGGTGCTGTCGATGACGTGGTCGACGAAGCCGTAGTCGCGGGCCCGCTCGGCCGTGAACCACGCGTCGCGGTCCCCGTCGGCCTCGATCCGCTCCAGCGGCTGCCCGGTGTGGAACGCCGTCCGCTCCGCGAGGGTCCGCTTGAGGTACAGCGACTGCTCCGCCTGGATCCTGATGTCGGACGCCGTGCCGCCGATGCCGCCGTGCGGCTGGTGCATCATCACGCGCGCGTGCCGCAGGGCGTACCGCTTGCCCCGGGTCCCCGCGCACAGCAGCGTCTGTCCCATGGAGGCGGCCATGCCCATCGCGACCGTGGATATGTCGTTCGGGACGAACTGCATCATGTCGTAGATCGCCATCCCGGCGTCCACGACGCCGCCGGGGGAGTTGATGTAGATCGTGATGTCGCGCCGGGCGTCCTGCGCCGCGAGCAGCAGCAGTTGCGCGTTGATCCGGTTGGCCAGACCGTCGTCGATCTCGCTGCCGAGGAACACGATCCGCTGGGCCAGCAGCCGTTCGAACAGCTGCGCGTCCGCCGGTCGCGTCATCTCGTCCACGCGTGCCCGCGACCTGCCGGTGAACGTCTCCACCGGCTGCCGGCCGTCCTGTCGCCACGGTCCGCCGTCCATCGCGCCTCCCTGATCATCTGTACGTTTCGTACACTACGTACGGACAGTATTCCAGTGCCCGCGAGAGGGCCAGAGGGGGGCGGGGTGTTTCGCTATACGATGAATCACGTGGATGTTCCGGTGACCGAAGCACGCGCCCAGTTCGCGGATCTGGTGAACCGGGTCGCCTACACCGGCGAGCCCGTCAAGCTCACGCGGCGGGGCAGGGTGATGGCCGCCCTGGTCTCTCCAGAAGATCTGGAACTCCTGGAGACGGCCCGCGCCCAGCGCGCCGACCTGCAGGTCGGCGGGACCGTCCCGCCGGGGCAGCCGTCGCGGCCCGCCGAGCGGCCCCAGCAGCAGCCGCAGCCGCCGATGCGCATCGCGGCCGAGTACCGCCCGCCCGGCTTCAGGCCCTGACCTCGGTCTCGCGACCGGTGCGCAGACCGGCGCCGTCCCGGGGCCGCACGAGCCCCGCCGCCGCGGCCGCGGCGGCGCACAGCGCCACCGGCAGGAACAGCGTGAGGCCGAGCGGCACGACGCGGGTGAGCGGGCCGATGACGGCCGGCCCCGCGAGCATCCCGAGGTAGCCGAGCCCGGCCACGCGGGAGACGTTGGCGCCCGAGGACTCCCGGTCGTGGTGGCCCGCCGCGCTGAACAGCTGGGGGACCGCCCCCGACAGCCCCGCTCCGAGCACGGCCCAGCCGGCCAGGGCGGGCGCGGCCCAGGGCGACAGCGCCGCCACCGTCAGGCCGGCCGCGGCCAGGGCGGTGCCGTTGCGGAGGACGGCCACCGGGCCGAAGCGCGCGGCGAGCCGGTCGGCCAGCAGGCGCCCGCCGGTCATGGCGGCGGAGAAGGCCCCGAACGCGAGCGCCGCGGTGCCGGGCGACGCGCCCAGATCGCGCAGGTGGAGCACGCTCCAGTCGTTGGCCACCCCCTCGCACAGCATGATCATGAAGGCGAGGACGGCCAGCCCGCGGATGCGCCGGGGCGTCCGGCGGCGCGCCGGCGGTCCGGGGGTGTCCGGCGTTCCGCCGGACCGCAGCAGCGCGGGAGCGGCCGCCGTGCCCACGGCCGTGCTCAGGACCGCCACCGTGCCCAAGGTCGCCGCCGGGCTCCAGCCCCAGGTGAGCGTCCGGGCGCCGGCCAGGGCGGCCAGGACGCCCCCGAGAGAGAAGGCCGCGTGGAAGGCGGCCATCACGGGCCTTCCGTAGCCGCGCTCGACCTGGACGGCGTGGGCGTTCATGGCGACGTCCAGCGCTCCGTGGGCGGCGCCGAGGAGCAGCAGCGCCGCGCCGAGGGCCCAGGCGCCGGTCGCCAGGCCCGGCAGGACCAGCGCGGCGCCGGCCGCC